>JBGTFI010000107.1:0-4456 GCA_041747335.1 Phycisphaeraceae bacterium
CCGTGCGTTCTGCTTCCTCCCAGATCACCCGGGCCTCAAGGCCGCGTTTCGCCAGCGCCGCCGTGAGCGCCGCCACCCGCGCGCGGTTGTCCTTCCGCCCGCTGTAGGGGTTGGCCGCCACCAGCACCCTGCCGCGCGCCGTGCCCGTCAATCGACCTCCACAGTGACCCCCGGCCCGACAAACACCAGCGCCGCCGACACCTTCGATTCCTCCAGCCCCAGCATCCCCCCCGCCACCCGCCGGGACGCCCGGCCCTGAGGCCGATACCGCTCCACCGCCTCCTGGAGCGCGTCATCCGCCCCGCCATCCACCGAGTCCGTCTTGAAGTCGATCACCCGCGCCCAAGTCGCCTTCCCGCCCTCCCGTCGTACGACCACGCGGTCCATGATCCCCTGCATCAGCTTCCCATCCAACTTCACCGCGAACGGCCGCTCACGCCATAGCTCCGCCTCCGCATCCTCTGTTCCGCGTGACAGACACGCGCGCACGGCCGCCATCCCCAGCATCCCGCGGAACTCCGCGATCCATCGCGCAAGTTCCTCCGCCTTCGCCTTCGCCTCAGGCGCCACCTTCAGGGCCGCAGCCCGCAACGCCGCATCCTCCGGTTCCCCACCGGGTTCACCCACCCATCCGACCTCCTGAAACATCGCGTGGATCACCCGCCCCCGACGCGCCGCCGGCGAGCCGCCCAGCCCCAGCAACTCCGCCACCGCCGTCAACCCCTCCCCCTCCAGCGAAGACGGCGTCACCCCCGGCCAAGACCGCCGCCGAACACCACCGCCCGCAAACGCGATCGACCCATCCCTCTCGTGCCCGCCTTCTCGACCTTCGACTTTGGACTTTGGACTTTGGCCCCCCCACCACTCCTCAACCCCCTGCGAAAACAGCACCCTCCCACCCTCAAATCCCTCATCCTCCCCTAAAGTCGAGAGCGCCTGACGCAGGACAGCCGAATACGTCAGATTCGTCCACCCGACCGTGCCGGGCTTGCCACTCGCGGTGCGCTTGAGCGGCGGCACGATCATGTACAGCCCAGCCCGCGCCCGCGTCATCGCCACGTACAGCCCCGAAAAATCATCCGCCAGCCGCCTGGCCCGCTCCTGCTGGTAGGCCGCCTCCAGCTCCGCCGACTGCTTGCGCGCCGCCTCTTTCGCCCCCCGGTACACCGCCGTCACCGGCCCCGTTTCCCCGTCGCGCAGCACATAGGCCGGGTTCCGATGCGTGACGCCCAACAATTCCGCCAGTTGCGGTAGCACCACCGCGTCAAACTCCAGACCCTTGGACCGGTGGATCGTCATCACCCGGATCGACGCCGGCGTCGGCTCCTGCACCTTCGTCTGTCGCACGAACGTCACGAACCGCCCCGGCCGAAGCGACGCCGCCTGGTCATACTTCTCCGCCAGCTCCACAAGCTGCGCAAGTCTTGCCAGGTTCCGCCGGTTGCACGCCCCTGCCCGCGCCAGCTTCATCACCCACCCCTGGATCACCTTCGCGTAGCCCTCTTCCAGCAGCGCCGCCCGCACGCCCGATGCCCAGCGCTCCACCGGCTCACGAAACTCCGCCGCCCCGGCCAGCGGCGAACGCTCCACCTGGAACCGCGCCAGCGTATCCCCAGGATGGTCCGCCAGCGTCATCGCCGCCAGCACCGCCAGCACAGCCGGATCGTCCGTCAGCGCGTTGCCCGCTTCGCCGCTCACCGTCAGCCCCAGCGGCCGCACGGCCTCCCCGATCAGATGCACCAGCGGCTGAACCATCGCATTACGCATCACCAGCACCCCGATCGTGCTGCCGGGGGCGCGCTGCGCGATTTCCGCCACCTTCTGAGCGACGAACTTCTCGTGCGCCCCAAGCGCGGCCGATCCCTCCCCGCCCTCGCCCCCTTCATCACCGTTTTCTTCCGCTTCACCGAAACCGCCGCCTTCCTCCTCCTCTTCCCCGGCCGACAGCGAGCTACAAAGCTCCACGTACCCCGGCCGATCTCGCCTGGCCGTGTGCGCCTGGAACCGCCCGGCCCACTTGACCGCCGCGGCGCGCGCCGTCTCCTCCGACAGCGCCTCGTTCCACTCATACGAACCCACCACCTTGGCCACGCAGTCGAGAATCGTCTGCGAGCTTCGATAATTCACGTTCGATTGCGTCACCGCTTCCGCGGGCAGGTGCATCTGCTTCTCGACCAGGTCGAACACCGCCGCGCACCCGCCGCGCCACCCGTAGATCGCCTGCTTCACGTCCCCCACGCAGAAGAACGTCCGCCCCGCGTCCTCCGACAGGCAGATTTCCCCCGCCAGCGGCCGAAGCACCCGCCACTGCGACAGGCTGGTGTCCTGAAACTCATCGAACATCAGGTGATGGATGATCCCATCCAGCCGGTAATACACCTCGTTCATCAAATCATCGCCGCCAGCCTCGAAACGCTCAGCCAGCATCCGCGGCGGATCGGCGAACAGCATGACCCGCCGCCGCTGACGAAGCGCCAGGTAGTGCGTGTGGAACTTTTCCAGGAGTTCGTGCGTCGCCCGCGTCGCCCGCGCCAGCTTCCCGATCGCCTGCGCCGCGGCGTGCGTAACAAGAGGTTCATAGACATCGACTACATTGTCGGGGATCGGCTTGTTGTAGAACGTCCGCGTTCCGCCTTCCGTGATCTTCCCCGCCAGGCCCTTGCCCAGGAACTCCTCCCACCGCCGCTCAGTCGCGCGCTGGATATCCTCACCCCACGCCTTGGCCATGCGCTTCTCGTTCGCGAGCAAGTCCCCCGCCATCCGAAGCCCCTCCACCGCCTCCGCCACTTCCGCCTCATCCAACTCACCGGATGCCCGCAGCCGCGACCACACCGCCGCGTCCGGCGCTTCGAGATAGGTCTCATACAGCTTGCTCACGATCCCGTCGATCGCGGCCGTCACGCTCCGCCCCGCGGCATCGTGGTGCAGCCGGCGCAGAAGCTCCACCAGCACCTGCGGGTCGCTCTCAGCCAGCATCGCCTCGATCGCCTCCATGCGAAGCTCCCGCGCCAGCGGATCGTCCTCCCCCACCGGCGTCACCCCCGCCGGAACCCCAAGCTCATGCCGAAAACCCATCGCCACCTTGCTGAAGAAGCTGTCGAGCGTCGAGATCGCCAGCCGATCCAGCGCATCGCACACTTCACGCAATAACTGCCCGAAGCCCCGCCGGTCAAGACTCGCCCGCTCAAGCTCCCCAGCCAGCGTCCTTGCCTCCGCCTCATCCTCCGCAGCCCGCGCCAACCGCGCCAGCACCCGCCTGCTGATCTCCCCGGCCGCGGCGCGCGTGAACGTGGTGGCCAGGATCGAACCGGCCGCGTGACCCCGCGCCAGAAGCTTCAGATACCGCAGGCTAAGCGTGTACGTCTTACCCGCACCCGCCGAAGCGCGCACCATCCTCCGGCGCGAGGCATCCTGACCCTGCACCGTCGCCGCCGTGACGCTCATCCCCGTCCCTCCATCGCCACCTCCAGACGCCATCGCCCGTGATCGAGCGCCTCATGCCGCTCCAGGCACTCCGCCTGGCACACGTCCGCGAAATCATCGGCCTTGCGTCGCACCTCCACCGGTGGGCCGAACACACCCTCTCGCACCTTCCGAACCACCTCCCGCGCGCACTCATCGGCTGCGCGCAGATCCTCCTCACTCCAATGCGCCTCCAGAAAGCCAAGCTCCTCCCGCTTCTTCGGCAGCGCGATGTATCCCAGCGCCACCTCCCCCTCGATCCCGGCCGAACGCGCCAGCACCCGGTACAGCGGCAACTGAAGATCAATCCACACTTTCGCGTCCTTCGGCCCCTTGCGATGCGCCTTGTCCGGCTTCTCCACCCCCTCACCCGTCTTGTAATCCATCAGGCGATAGCCGTGCGCCTCATGACGATCGATCCGGTCGATCCGCCCCGTCACTTTCATCACAAAACCATCCTCCAGGCGGATCTCCCCCTTCAAGTCCCGCTCCACCTGCTCGATGAACCACCCATCCCTCGTCTGCTCAACCTGCCACCCCGCGAAGTCCAAAAACCTCTGGCGAAGCTGCTCCACCTGCACCGTCACGCTCGGCGCCAGCCTCCCCCCGAACCGCTCGCGCACCTCCGCGCCCAGCTCATCCATCAGGCATTCGCGCACGAGCTTCTCATCCTCGCTGCGCGCGGCTGCGCCCTGCGCGAACCGCTGCAGCACCGCGTGCGCCAGCGTCCCGAACAGACGCCCGTCCAGCTCCATCAGCGCATCATGCACCGGCTCGAGCTTCAGCACGTGCTTCAGATAAAACCGGTACGGGCACGCCAGATAATCCTTGAACGCAGTCACCCGCATCGCCCCCGGAATCACCCCCGGAATCGGCCCCGGAATCGCCCCCGGAATAGTTCCCACCGGCGGCACGATGAACCCGCTGCGCGCCGCCGCCGTCAACACCGGCGCGGGCTCGCGCAACGTCGCGCCTTCCTCCGCCTCGGCAGCGA
>JBGTFI010000108.1:0-6164 GCA_041747335.1 Phycisphaeraceae bacterium
ATTCGCGCCCCGAAACGTGCTGGGCGCGAACGAGAAGGTGCAGGTCGCGCTCCTGGGGTGCGGCGGGCGCGGGGGCGGCGTCGCTCACACGATGATCCACGAAGGCGCTGAGATCGCCGCGCTGTGCGACCTGCACGAGGAACGCCTCCAGGCCGCCGCCTCGCAGTTCACGCAGGCTCAAGGTCGGTCGCCCAAGCTCTACCGGACCATGAAGGAGCTTTTCGATGATCGCGACATCGACGCGGTCATCGTCGCCACGCCCGATCACTGGCATGGGCCGGCCTCCATCCTCGCCTGCCAGGCGGGCAAGGATGTCTACGTCGAAAAGCCCCACGCCCACAACATCTGGGAGAGCAGGAAGATGATGGAGGCGGCGCGGCGCAACAACGTCGTCCTCCAGGTCGGCACACAGAACCGCAGCGCCCCCTACAACCTCGCGGGGCGCGAATTCGTCAAATCAGGCAAGCTCGGCGGCATCCACCTGGTCAAGGTCTACAACCTCAAGTCCGGCGGGCCGTTTCATCTGGGCGATGCCGGTTCACCCCCGCCGAACTTCGACTGGAACCAGTGGCTCGGCCCGGCGTCGTGGCGCGAGTACCATCAGCGCATCTTCTCCGGCGGGTGGCACCACTTCTGGGATTATTCCGGTGGGGATCTGGCCGACGATGCCGCCCACCAGGCGGACCTCGCCCTCATGATGATGGGCGACCCCGGCCTGCCCACGGCCGTGTCGTGCTCCGGCGGGCGAATGCACCACAAGGGCGACGATTCCGAGGTGCCGGACCTTCAGGTCGTCACCTACGAGTTCCCCGGTTTCGTCATGACCCTCGAGCACTCGGCCTATCCCCGCTACATGCAGAAAACCAGCGGGCACATCCGCGTCAGCGACCTCTTCCCCTATTGGCCGCACAACGCCACGCGTATCGAGCTGTACGGATCGGACCTTCAGATGGTCGTCGGCCGGCACGGCGGCGGATGGCAGGTGATGGGCGACAACGGGCAGGTGGTCGAGCAGATGTTCGGACGCCCCGCGGACCACGACCACGCCCGCGACTTCCTGGCCGCGGTGAAATCGCGCAAGCGTCCCACGGCCGACATCGCCACCGCCCACGCCGGCGCCTGCCTGCTGCACCTGGCGAACATCGCCCACCGCGTGGGCAACCAGAAACTCTGGTTCGACGCGGACACGCAGACGTTCAAGAACAACGACGCGGCGAACAAGCTGGTCAAGCGGGAGTACAGGGAGGGGTTTGAGGTGGGGTGAGGGGAGGTGTGTTCTGAGTGGTGAGTTGCGAGTTGTGGTGACTGACCGGGCCTTGCGGCTATAATCGAAGGACTACCGCGACTGGCGAGCATACCGCACTGGGAGTATTCCGTGACGCGCCAATCTCGACCGAAGGGACTTTTACATGGCGCAGCCGCAGTGCTGCTGGTCGCACCTGCCGCCTTCGCCGGGATGCCCAGGATCCGGATCAACGAACTGGCGGAAGCCCGCCTTGAGTCGATCTCGTTCTTTCTGCTGGTCATCGCCCTGAGTACGCTGATCGTTCGGGCGCTCTGGAACTGGCTGAGCGCGGACTTCGCCTTTCTGCCGCGGCTTAGCCTTGGCCGGGCGCTTTCGCTCGTGACCGCATGCGGGCTGATGTTCTTTCTGGTTCTGACGATGATCTCCGGCGCGCGCGAGTTGATGACCCCCGGTGCGTGGGTACGCGACGGCATCACCTACGAGCTGGTGGATTCTCGCGAGGCGAAACAGCACATCGGCCAGGTCTATGACATCGCCCGGCGCGCGTCGGTTGAGCGTCTTCGGGACCAACTGCTGACCTACGCCCAGGCGCACGAGGGAGAACTGCCCACCGACCCGTTCTCCCCCAACCTGCCCGATGATATGTGGCAATCCGCAGCGGCGGACGGCTCCGCATTCATCTATCTTCCCGGACGGCGCTTTGACGAGGAATCCCCCCGCCCGATCGCCTACGAGCCGCCCGCTCTGGGCAAGCAGCGCTACGTACTACTGACGAGCGGGCAGATCGAGCAATGGGATATCGAGCGCATCACTGCCGCCTCCACGCGAGCGACCGATGAGTAGAGTTTATCACTGGTGCATTCCGCTTATCGCGCTCGCCGGACTGACGTTCCTCTCCGGCCTGATTCCGGAACTGATCGTGATCGTCAAGCCCACCCTGCTGCTGCTATTCGGGTGGGTTTTCTTCCTGATTGAAAAGCTGCCGAGTGTCACCATCGACCGATGGTCCATCGCGGGCGGGATCATCGCACTCGTGTTCATCGCCCTCCTCACACACCGTTTCCTGGCCTGGTGGTGGCGATCGACCCACCACGAGGGCTTACGAGCCTGGGCGTGGCGATGGTCGGCGGCGATCGTTATCGCGGTGGTGCTGCAGTTCGTCATCTGCATCGCGTTCACCGGTGTTGTGCATCAGACCACCTGGCTGATCCGCTCGCCCGAGCCGTTTGCGACGGCGTGGGGGCCGGAGCCCCCACTACTATTCAAGGTTCGCTCCACAGTGCTCTACCAGATTGAGCAAGACGACGCTGCGTCTGCCGATGAGCTTCGCGCCCGGCTGTACAACGATCCGCAAATGATCGCGTTACTGGATGACTACCACATCCAGGTCGGATCGAAAGACGGGAGGACATTTGTCCTCTTCTTTCCCCGCCAACTCGACAGGCTTGGCAAAGACCTTGGCGCGGTCGTCATCGAATCCGATGGACATTGGAACACGCTCAATCGTGATGAACTCGAAGAATGGCTGCGGATCGTGATGCGCCGCGGTGCCGACATTCCGACGTAGGTGGAAGAGTAGTCGCGCAAGTTACGCCCCCTCACGCCGCCGGAATCCACTTCATGCTCAGCTTCCGCCCCTTGGCCGCGCACTCGCGCAGGTACAGGTTGATGAGCGTCTGGTAGGGCACGCCCGTCTCCCCGGCCAGGTTCTTGAAGTATTCAAGCGTGCCGGGATCCAGGCGGATCGTGATCTGCTTCTTGAGTTTCTTCGCGTATGGGTTTCGCTTCGCGCTCGAAAAGTCGTAGCGATTCTTCATGGCTCAAACCTTCCCCCTACCTCTCCACCCTGATCTTCTCGAACCGGCGGTATTTCCAGGCGTTGGGGTGGAAGTTCTTCATCCGCTCGGGGTTGTAGATGTCCAGCAGGACGTACTGGTAGATCGGCGCGATCGGCTGGTCGCGCAGCATGAACGCCTCGGCCTCTTCCAGCAGGCGCATGCGCTTTTCGGGGTCGAGTTCCTCCGACGCCTTGCGCATCAGCGCATCGAACTCGGCGCTGCTGTAGGCCGCGTCGTTGTTGCCGTTGTCCGTCACGAACTTGTCCAGGAACGTCGTCGGGTCGCGGTAATCCCCGAACCACCCGGCCCGGCCGATCGAAAAGTTGTGCGTCTTGAGGCGGTGGCTGAACACCGTCGTCTCCACGCCCTCGAGCGCGACCGAAACATTAAGCTGCTCCTCCCACCCGCGCTTGATGCGCTGCGCCGCGAGTTCATGGTTCGCCCCGCTGTTGTAGAGGATCGAAAGCCCCTCCAGCCCCCGGCCGTTGGGATAACCGGCCTCCTCAAGCAGCCGCCGCGCCCGCTCGGGGTCGTACTGCACGCCCGCATCGACCGGCGGATCGTACCCCTTGATCGAACCCAGCGGGACGAACGTGTTGGCCGGCGGCTGACCCACGCGGGAGATGTTCTCCACGATCGAACGCCGGTCGATCGTCATGGAGAACGCCAGCCGCACGCGCCGATCCGCGAAGGGGTTTTTTCGGCCATCCGGAAGCGTCTCCTGGCAGTTGAAGTTGTAGAAGTACGTCCCCGCGGCCGGGAAGACCGAGACATCCTTGCGCCGCCCCGCGCGCATCTCCTGCACGAGGTTGCCCGCGACGGTGTGGGTGATGGGAATGTCCGGCAGGTAATCGACCTCGCCGCCTTCGTACATGAGGCGCGCGGTCTGCGGATCCTCGACGAATCGCTCGAGGATGCTGGTGTTGCCCATCTCGCTCACGTTCCAGTAGTGGGGGTTCTGCACCAGCAGCAGGTCGCGCTTGAAGCGGCGACGCTCGAGGATGTACGCGCCATTGGAGACAAGCTCCCCCGGGCGCGTCCAGTCCAGACTTGTCACGAGCATCCCGGTGGCGGGGTTGATGGTGGTCCAGGTTTCGACCGAAGCGCGGTGAACGGGATTGAAGGTGGCGAAGCCGCACAGGTCGATGAAGTAGGGGATCGGCTGGGCGAGCGTGACGCGCAGGGTCTTGTCATCCACCGCTTCCAGCCCGACCGTCTCCTCAAAGCGATTAAACGCCTCCTGAACCCGTTTGGCCGCTGCCTCCGCGTTGTCGGGCGTGGTCTTGAGGTAATCCGCGAGCTGCTCTGTTCGCCACTGGAAGAACGCCTCAGCGCCCTGGATGTGCCACAGAAGCTGCGTGTAATCCGCGGCGAAGTCGGGCATGAGCGCCCGCCGCCAGGCGTAGAGATAATCGTGCGCGGTGACGGGGTCTCCGTTGGACCATCGGGCATCCTCGCGGATGTGGAAGGTGTAGGTCAGCGCATCGTCGCTGACATCCCATCGCTCAGCCGTGGCGGGTTCAAGGTCCAGCTCCGGCAGGCGGACCTTCACCAGCGGTTCAAACAGACACTCGATGATGCGCAGATCGTGCAGCCAGCTCGCCCGCTGGGGGTCCAGGAAGGTGTGCTCGCTCCCGGAGACGAAGACGAAGTCCGCGCGCTCGGAAACGCCGCGCCCGCCGAAGACGGCCAGCAGCAGGACCAGGTCAAAGATGATGATGCCGATGAGCCAGCGCATGAATGGTTGCCCCCTGCGGCAGACGTAGGGTGGGCACCGCCCACCAGGAATGACCAGATTGACCAGATTGACCAGATTGACCAGCGATCGACCGCGACTCGATCGGCGTTCGCCCGCTCTGCTCCCGCAGCTTCTCCTCCAGCGGAGGCGCGGGCGAGGGCGTCCAGCGGTTCGCCAGCGGGCCGAACCCGAACAGCCAGACAAGAAACGCCACCAGAAGCACCAGGAACGCGATCACCAGCTTCCCGCGCACGTGTTCAGGCCTGCGTTTGCCGGTGGCGTCGTGGGCGACGGACGTCCCTTCAGCCGGGGGCGCCGGCGGATTCGCCTCCCACGCCCTGGCACGCTCTTCATCACGGGAGTTGCCGGATCGGGTGGCCGAACCGTAATAGCCCTCGCCCCGGGCTCGGGGGACGACATAGAACACCCTTCCCCGGCTGTCGCGCAAGGCCCTGCCGACATCCTCCGGGCGAACCTTGACCGGGTGACCATCATGCGGGCTGCGAACGGTAAGGGGCATGGCGGGACTATTGTAAGGGCAGGCATGGCATCGTGCCGGGCGATCCGTCACAGCACATGCTGAGAGCCAAAAACCTCAATCCCCCGACGAAAAACCTCATGGATTCGCCAACAATCGGGGGGTAAAGTGTATACAGTGATCTGAACGGTCTCGTGCCCGTTCACGGGCGGCGGGGAGGGATCATTTCTTGCTTCGTGCCACCTCTGAGGGGTCGCGCCCTATGATCTTTCCGATGCCGGCAGTTCACCCGCATGACACGCCTGACCCGCGGATCCGGCCCTCGTTCCCAACCGCCGGTCTGTGGTTCGCGTTGGCCCTGCTGACCCCGACTCTTGCCGTTGCGGCCCCATCGGCTGAAGAGATCGAGTTCTTCGAGAGTCGGATTCGGCCGGTCCTGGCTGAGCACTGTTACCAATGCCACAACAGCATCGAGAAGCCCAAAGCCGGGTTGGTGCTCGATCACCGCGCCGGACTGCTGGCCGGTGGCGACTCCGGCCCCGCCATCATCCCCGGTGATCCGGCGGCGAGCCTGCTGCTCCGCGCCATCCGCCACGACGACAATGAGCTGCGCATGCCCAAGGCCGGGCCGAAACTGGATGATGAAGTGGTCGCAGACTTTACTCGGTGGATCGAACTGGGCGCCCCCGATCCGCGCGACCGCGCCCCCACGGCTGAGGAACTCGCTCAGGCCACCGACTGGGCGCACATCCTCGAGCGCCGCAGGCAGTGGTGGAGCCTTCAACCCGTCAAGCACCCGGCCCCCCCGCAAGTGCGCCAGGACGAGTGGTCCAGCCATCCCGTGGACCGCTTCATCCTCGCGAA
>JBGTFI010000109.1:0-13151 GCA_041747335.1 Phycisphaeraceae bacterium
GCGGGGGCGGGCGGGGCGCGGGGGCGGCGCGGACACCGCACCAGTACGTGGTTATGGCCCTGGACGCCGCCACCGGCAAGACGCTGTGGGAGCGGCAGGTGCGCGAGTCGCTGCCGCAGGGGGGCACTCACCAGGACGGAACGTACGCTTCGCAATCGCCTGTGACCGATGGGGAGCGACTTTACGCGTACTTCGGTTCGCAGGGGCTGTACTGCCTGGACCTTGACGGCAACATCCTCTGGGAGCAGAACTTCGTGGCGATGCAGATGCGCGGGGAGTTCGGCGAGGGAACCTCGCCGATTCTCCACGGCGACAAGGTGGTGGTCATCTGCGATCACGAGGGGGAATCGTTCATCATCGCATTCGACAAGGCTACCGGCAGACAGGTGTGGAAGACGCCGCGCGACGAACGGAGCACCTGGGCGACGCCGCAGGTGGTGGAGGTAAGCGGAAAGCCGCAGGTGATCACCAGCGGGAACACCGCGACGCGCGGGTATGACCTTGCGACGGGCGAGCTGATCTGGACCGGTCCGGGCCTGACCGCAAACCCCATCCCCTCGCCGATCATCAAGGACGGGGTGGCGTATCTGATGAGCGGGTTCCGAGGGAGCGCGGCGATCGCCGTGCGCCTGGACAAGGCCAAGGGGAACATTGAAGGGACGGATGCGATCCTCTGGACCTACGACAGCAACACGCCCTACGTGCCCTCGCCGCTGCTGTATGAAGGGCGGCTCTACTTTTTCTCCGGCAACTCCAGCCTGCTGACGTGCCTGGACGCGGCGACGGGCAAACCGCTCTATTCGCAGCGCATCGAGGGCTTCGGGAACATCTACTCCTCCCCGGTGGCGGCCAACGGACACATCTACATCACGTCGCGCGAGGGAAAGACGGCGGTCATCAAACCCGGTGACACGTATGAACTCGTCGGCGTGAACGAACTGGGCGAAGCCGTGGACGCCTCGATCGCGATCGTGGGCGACACGATGTTCGTGCGCGGGCAGAACCACCTGTTCTGCATCGCGGCCCCGTAGCCCGGAATCCGCACGCGACCATCCTGCGCGGCGCCTCGCTACTCTCCAACGTGATCTTCGATCTCGGAGAAGTCAGGTGGCGGGCCAAGACGCGGACAACCCCAGTCCCGCTGGTACGCGCCGATCCTGACCCAATGGGCGAAGCTGGACCACGCCCAGTCTTTCGGGCATTCCACGTACCCGTGTTTGACGGGGTTGTAGTGAAGGTAGTTCATGTGAGCGATAAAGTCGTCTTCGTCGCGTATCGCGTGGTCAAAGAAGCGGCGCTGCCAGACATCCGATTCACGGTGGATTCGGCGGGAGGCGCTGGAGGTTGACCTCCCCCCGCCGATCGACTTGGTGAAGATCGCCTTGGCGTGCCCGATTCGGGTGGAGATATCACGATCACCCCGCGGAAGCGACAGCATCAGATGCATGTGATCGTGTAGAATCACGCCGGCGAGTACGTCAAAAGGCTTGGTCGCTTTGGCCGCGGCGAGCGCGCCTCGCCACTGGTCGATCCGGGGCTCGTTGACGAAGAGCTTTCGTCGCCGATATGTGACGATCGTGATGAAGTATGTGGCCCCCGCGATCCATGGGCGTCGATACTCCGGCATGGCCGGAGATTAGCACATGATGCGCGGCATTGTGGGAGGTCGGGGGTGGTTCGTGGTGGGCGGTGCCCACCCTACGGGGGTCCGGGGTTGATTGTGGTGGGCGGTGCCCACCCTACGGGACGCCATGCCCTCTCCCACTATCGGGATCACCGTCGATAACCGTGACAACACGCGCGAGAGCGGCGTGTACGAGTCGGCGGTCGCCTATGCGCAGGCGGTCGCCCGCGCGGGGGGCGTACCGGTACTGCTGCCGCATGAGGTCGGGTGCGTTGACGCCTATCTGACGCTCTGCGACGGACTGATCCTGACCGGCGGGGTGGATCCGGACACCACAACGTTCGGGCAGCCGCTGCACCCCAGGGCCAGGCGGATGGACCCGACGCGCCAGGCGTTCGAGCTGGCGCTGCTCGATGGGGTGACTGCCCGGCGGGAGTATCCGGTGCTGGGGGTTTGTCTGGGGATGCAGCTCATGGCGCTGCACGCGGGGGGGCGACTCAACCAGTACCTGCCAGACACCCTTATGAGGGCTGAGGACCATCAGAACAATCATCGCCATGCGGTGGTGATTCTCGCGGCGGATTCGGCGCTGATGTCTGACGCGGGCGGGGTGAGCGAGGAGAAGGTCGCGTCGTTTCACCGTCAGGCGGTGGAGGATCCCGGACGGATGCGGGTGGTGGCCAGGGCACACGACGGGGTGATCGAGGCGATCGACGATCCGGGCAGGGTTTTTTACGGCGGGGTGCAGTGGCACCCGGAGCGGGGAGGGCAGGGCGTGCTCAGCGCCGGGTTGATGGAGCGGTTGGTTCGGGCTTGTCGCCCCCGAACCAGCTCATCAGGAGCAGGGCGCTGACGCCCACGAGCAGGGAGACATCCGCGATGTTGAAGATCCAGGGGAAGACTTCATCGGTCTGCCCGGCCCAGTGCCACCCGAAGGGGAGCTTGACGCCGGGGAAGAGGTAGAGCATGTCGCGCACGCCGTTGTAGACGATGCGGTCGTAGAGGTTGCCCAGCGCCCCGGCCAGGACCAGGGCCAGGGCGATGTGCTGCGTCCACGCTCGGGCTTTGCTGATCCAGAAGACCCACCCGATGACCCCGACCGCCAGGACGCTGACGATGGCGAAAAAGGCCTGGTTTCCCTGCCCCATGCCGAAGACGGCCCCGCGATTGATGGTGAGCTTGAGCTGGAGGATGCTCGGCGCCAGGTCGATCCCTTCGTGATAGGGGATGATGAACCCGTCATCGACCATCTGACGGGTGAGGTGGATCGGTTCGTCGGCCACGTACAGGAAGGCGAGGTGCTTGGTGAGCAGGTCGGATGCCAGGACACTCAGGGCGAGGATCAGAAACAGCGCGATCGATGGCGCGTACCTTCCCGCGATGGGCCAGGCGGCCGGTTCGGTCGCCTCGGCTGCGGATCGGGGATTGGCGCGTGCGATGGACATATGGGGTGGATTGCCGATTGCCAAGTGCCATGTTGTTAAGACTTTGGGCCTTGGACTATGGACTTTGAACTTTGGACCCCCCGTTACATCCTGCCCTGACGTTCGAGTTCGCGGACGACGTCGATGCAGTACTTGGCCCAGGGTTTGGCGTCGAGTCGTTCGCGGCTGAGGGGTTTGCCGGTTTCGAGGCAGATGCCGTAGATGCCCAGGTTGATGCGCTGCAGCGCCTCGTTGATCTCGCGGAGGAGCTTGGCTTCGGTTTCCATGAGGCCGAAGGTGAACTCCTGTTCGTAATTGTCCGACCCGATGTCGGCCATGTGCAGGGGCATGTGGGAGAGGTTGCCGCTTCCGTTGTCGCGGGTGTCCTTGCCGAGGGATTCGACATCGCCCAGGAGCTGCTCGCGCTTCTGGCGAAGCAGGGCCTTGTAGTGATTGATCTCCTTGCGGGTGAGGTCTGTCTTGACCTTGCGCAATTCGGCGATGGTCAGGGGCTCATCCCGGAGGACGACGGTGTTGGATTTGGCGCCGGCGGAGCCCGGCTTGGGCAGGCCGGGGCGCTGGAGGAGTCCTGCGGTTGAAGCGTGCCCGGTGGGACGATGATGGTTTCCGCCAGCGCCAGGCTTGGGGTTGGAGCGTGAAGGTGCGGCGGCGCGCGGGGTTCGAGGGGTTCCGTTGTTCGCGGAGCTCCTGGCGATGGGCTTGGCAGCGGCGGCTTTGGGTGCGGGTTTTGCGGAAGGAGCAGCGGCTTTGACGGCGGCTTTCTTCTTCGGGGCTTTACTCCGCGAGGCGGACGATTCGGCACCTGCCGCGCGGGTCTTACCGCCCGACTTGGCGGTCGGTTTGGCTCTGCTTGCGCGAGCGGGCTTAGGGGCGGGAGAGGACTTGGGGGAGGATTTCTTCTTCTTGGCCACGCGAAAGCTCCATAACCGCAGGATAATAGGGGGCTTACGCACGAGTCGGCCGGGCCGCCCCTCAATTCGCCCCACGGGTGCGACCGTAAAAGGCGGCGAATTGTACCCATCGATTGTCCGCTGGTTCAAGTGCCGCCCCCGGAAAATTGATCCGCCATGCCGAGAGAGGTCTTGGGGCTGCCCCCACATTCACCTACACTGAAGGACCGGTTCATCCGGCGGGGGTGACATGGCGAACCCGGAAAGGCAAGCGCACGATGCGTGACAACTCCTCCAGCCCGTGGGTTCACAACCTCAACATTCTGATGGCGATCGCTTCCATGGCGACCGCGGTCGCGCTGGTGGTTGTCAAGTCTCAGAGGAGCGCGGCCCCGCCGCCGCTGTTTCCACCGCCGATGACCTTCGCGCTGGCGGGGCCTGAGCTGCTTCCGGTGGTCGAGGCGCTGCCCACCCTGACCTCCCGGCCGGCGTTGCTGGAAACGGACCGGCGGGCGTTTCTTGAGCGGCAGGCGGAAATGGCGCGGCATCCTGAGCTGGCTGTTAGCCCACCGCCGCCGATCGAAGGGTCAAGCCTGGTGGACTTTCTGCGTCTGGTGATGGGGCATCGGGTGGAGCGCGCGGCGTTTTCCGGGGATGGACGGTACCTGGCTGTAATTCCGGAGAATGCGGCTGCGGGTGGTGATGTGACTTACGAAGTCTTGCTCTACGACCTGGCGGGGAACGTGAAACTTGTTCACCGGTTTGCTCAGGATGCCCGGCCGACGGCGGTCGGGTTGTCGTGGTTCGGCGATCGGATGGTGGTGGGACGGGAGGACGGGCGGGTGATCGCCTATGACACGGACGAGGGTGAAGTCCTTTGCGAGCAGGATGTTCGGCCGTACCGCTCCCACTACACCCAGTCCACACGTCCACGGTACGTCGCGGGCAGGCCGGCCAAGGGGGAGGAGACCGCGCTGGTCACGGGCATCGCCGTCTCGCCGGGGGGAGAATTCGCGGCGCTGGCGTTCGGGCGTGTGCTTGTCCTGGACCTTAAGAAGGGTGAGCTGCTTCGCAGCGCTTCGCCGCAACTGGCGGCGCGGCAGGTTTCCCTATCGCACGATGGACGGTTCCTGGCGGTCGGTGAGGTGGCAAGAGGCTATGGAGCCATACCGGGGCCACCCGCGTGCGGCGTCGAAGAACTCGCCAGCGGCCGCTTGCACCCGGTGGGTGAGGGTCGTTCATCGGTGAGCGTGCTGGGATGGGGGCGCGATCCGGCGCGGCTGGTGATGATCGACGTGAAGGGACGGGTTCACACCTGGGAGCAAGGGGAGGCATGGTCCGAGCGGCAACTACCGGAAGGGAGCTGGCCGACCATGCTCGCGGTTTCGCCGGATGGTGGGCGGATCGCGACCGTGGGGAAGGGCGAGCGCGACGATGAGGAAGGGGGGAACTTCTTCGCGATGGGGCGATCCTATTTCGGGAGCACCGTTCAACTGACCGAAGGCCGGGATGTGGAGGGGCCGGAGACTCGTCGATGGGGTGTCGGGCGGGTGGTGAAGCTGCGATTCATGCACGATTCGAGCCTGATGCTTGTGACGAACGAGGGCCGGTTGTTTGTGATTCCGTGGTCGTATCAGGGGATCGCGTCCGAGATGCTGGCGGAGATGGCGGCCAAGTCGCTGTTCTTGGGGTCCGAGGCGCTGGAGGAGGACGCGGCCGAGTTCGGCATCAAGCCGCTCAGGGAGCTTGCCCAGGAGGAGGTGGGCGATCTGCTGGTGCTGGTGGCGTCGGCGCGGGGTTTGGGTGAGCGGCGGTCAAGTGACGGACAGGTGTTCCCCGATCCCCGAAAGAAGGTGATCGAACGGCTGATGTCCTATGGCGCATCAATGAACCACCGGGCGGGCGAGGCGAAGTGGACGGCGCTGCACTGGGCGGCGTTCACGGATGATGCGGGGATGGTGATGCACCTGCTGGGCATCGGTGCGGACTTCGCCATCGGCGATGCGCACGGGAGAACGCCGGCGATGATCGCGGAGCAGGCCGGTTCGCGGGCGGCAGCGGGGGTGCTGCGGTTCGGGGACGATTGAGGCAGTTCCGTTCGATGCGGCGGGTGAAGAAGGTTGGCAATGGGCCCGGGAAGATTCGAACTTCCGACCTCACCGTTATCAGCGGTGCGCTCTGACCAACTGAGCTACGAGCCCTTGTCGCCGGGATGGGCGACGGGAAAGGGAGGGTATGCCAAGAGCGCCGGGGCGTCAAGGTCGGCCAGGAGGGAAGACGAAGGTCGCGTGCGGACAAGTGGTGCATGGGGCGTGGCTTATCGTTCGGCGGTCACATGCCCACGAGGACGAGGGCATGGCACGCGAGGCCGCTATGACCCGCGCAGACCATCCCATCGTCACAGCTTCACGCGCGCTCGCCATCTTTCCTGTCTTTCGCATGGCCCCCAGCGTGGCGCGGGGTAGTGTTGGAGGGAACACGAAGGGAACGCCCCCTGGCCGGTGTGGTGGGGGCGACCTGGGGACACAGAAAAGGGAGAAGCACCATGCTCAGAAGCTTCAAGCCGGGACTGGATGTGGTTTACGACCTGCTTACCGTGGAGACGATCATGCACGATGGTCGGTTTCGGGACATCCTGATCGACAACGAGGGGAGGGCGATCTACGTGTCGCGCGAGCTGCCGCATGATCTTTCGGTGCGGCTTCGCATCCGGACGGAGGGGGATGCGGCGCGGATCGACATCGAGCGTCCCGCGGCGGGGGAGTAGGTCCGGCCTCACGCCGGTTTGATCGCCCGCGCGGCGGAGGTGACGTAGGGGATGCCGCTGAGAACGGTGACGATGACGGTGAGGTAGACGAGGGTGGAGGTGAGGCCCTTGAGCCATTCCCGGCCGGGGAGATTGGGTTCGAGCCAGACGATGGCGAGGATGACGGGGACGATGATCGACTGGAGGATCATCTTGAGCTTGCCGAAGAGGTTGGCGGGGAACTGAATGCCCATGCTCTCGACCTCGCCGCGGATGCCGGTCACCAGCAGCTCGCGGGCGAGGATGACCACGACCATCCAGGGGTAGACGCCGGTGATCATGTTGCCGGGGACGATGTTGAAGGGGAGGTTCGCCTGGGGCGCGACGCCGGTATCGACGAAGCGCGGGCCGGCGAGGTAGATGAAGGCGCCGATGATGAGGACCTTGTCGCAGAAGGGGTCCATGATTCGGCCGAAGGTGCTCTCGACGTGCCAGCGTCGGGCGAGGTAGCCGTCGGCGGCGTCGGTGAGGACCGCGAGGATGAACACGACGATGGCGGTCCAGAGCACCCACGCCGGACCCTCGGCGTAGCGATACTGGCTCAGGATGGCGAAGAACACGCCGGCCAGAACCAGGCGCAGCATCGTGAGCTGGTTGGGGACGTGGGCGTACATGGGACTGTCGTGGTGTCGTGGTGTCGTGGTGTCAGCGTGTCGCGTGTCGCGTGTCGTGGTGTCGGTCAGGGTTTCGGCCAGGCGTGGTCGGCGGGTTTGAGGCCTTTGATGTACCCGCCGAAGCTGAAGTTGGTGGGGTTGTACTCGCCCACCAGGTCAACTTTCGTGCCTTGCGCGGGAATCTCGTTCTCCATGCCCAGGGTCCAGTAGACGGCGTTGACGAGCATGCGGCGGGAGCCTTCCGCGACGAAGTCGTTGGCGGCGCCGAGGGTGGAGGTGAAGACGCGGCCTTTGTTGCCGCTCTCGGATTCGTAGGTCTTCGTCCAGGCCAGGGGCATCATGGGATCGTTCTTCTCGCCCTCGACCGGTTCGTCGTCGAAGTTCATGCCCTTGAGCACCTGGCCCATGACGACCGGCTGGCTGTCGCCGGGCAGGGGGAGGTGGACGCCGTAGACATCGCTGGGGCCCCAGATGTCGCCATCCTTGACGCCTCGGTTGATGGGGTGGGATTCCATGCCGGGGGTGATGATGCCGCGGGCGCTTTCGCGGCCGTGGTGTCCGTGATGGTTGACCCAGGTTTCGCCAAGAATCTGCTTGCCGAACCCGCCGGGCCAGCGGCGGCTGTTGTAGCTGTAGTGGCGGTAGGTGGTGTGCTTGTCGAAGCTGAAGGCGTGGGTGGCGGTGCGCAGGCCGATGATGGGCTTGCCGGCGTTGACGTAATCGACGATGTGCTTCATCTGGTCATCGGGCAGGTCGCGGAAGCGCGTGGCGATCACCATGAGGTCGGCGTCCGCGAGCGATTCGAGGCCGGGGATGTTGTCGCGCTTGTCGGGGTTGATCTCGCCGGTGTCGGGATCGATGGCGAAGAGGACGGTGCAGGTGAAGCCGTGGTGCTTGGCGAGGATCTTGCCGAGCTGAGGCAGCGCTTCCTCGGAGCGGTATTCCTCATCGCCGCTGATCAGGACGATGTGCTTTCCGACGCCCGGCCCGTGCGTGCCGCGGTAGGTGACGAAGAGGGGTTCGCCCCCGGCATCCTGGGCGAGCGCAGGGGTGGCCATGAGTGTCGCGAGCAGGGCCGTCAGGAGGATCGTAGAATGGGGCATCGGTGAACCTTTCAGGGAAGCGAACGAAGGTGAGTTCGTATCGTGACATACTCTAGCGGGCCGGTCGCGGCGCTGCCACAGCGGATGGGAGCGGAAGGAGTCAGGTCGATGAGGCAGGCGGCGGCATATCTCGCGGCGGGCGTGATGATCGCCCTCGCGTCGGCGGCGCGGGCGGATGAGCTGATCGTCCTGATTCCGGCGGAGGGGGATCGGCCCGCGTCCATGATGATGAACGACCACCTCATGGCGCGGTGGCGCGAGGCGCACGCGCGGTGGCGGGAGGAATACGAAGCGCGCGCCACGACTGAGACGATCGCGGACTATCAGAAGCGGCTTCGCGGGCAGTTTGAGGAAGCGATCGGGGCGTGGCCGCAGAGGACGCCGCTGAACGCGAAGGTGACGGGCGTGGTGCGGCGGGAGGGGCATCGCGTCGAGAAGGTGATCTATGAAAGCATGCCGGGGGTGTACGTGGCTGGGGCGTTGTTCTTGCCGGAGGGCGATGCGTTCAGGGCGCCCAATCCGGGGGTTCCGGGGGTTCCGGGGGTGCTGTTTGTGTGCGGGCATTCGCGGGATGGGAAGGCGTGGTCACCCTATCAGCGGGCGGCGGCGCTGCTGGCGCTCAACGGCGTGGCGGCGCTGATGATCGACCCGATCGACCAGGGCGAGCGGCTGCAACTGTTGGATGAGGAGGGCAAGGCGCCGATCTGGGGGACGACGGCGCACCAGATGCTGGGCGTGCAGAGCATGTTGCTGGGGCGCAATACCGCGTGGTTCGAGGTCTGGGACGGGATGCGGGGGATTGACTACCTGCAATCGCGGCCGGAGGTTGACCCCGAGCGGATCGGGGTGATGGGCAATTCGGGCGGGGGCACGCAGAGCGTGCAGATCATGACGCTCGATGATCGGGTCAAGGCCGCGGCGGTGAGCTGCTACATCACGAGCTTCGACCGGCTGCTGAACACCATCGGCCCGCAGGACGCGGAGCAGAACATCTTCGGGCAGCTTACCTTCGGGATGGACCACGCGGATTACCTGATGATGCGCGGGCCGATGCCGACTCTGATCTGCGCCGCGACGAAGGACTTTTTCGACATCGGCGGGACGTGGGATTCGTTCCGCGATGCCAAGCGGCTTTACACGCGGCTGGGCTTTCCCGAGCGGATCGACCTGATGGAGGCCGACGCGGGGCACAATTACGATGCCCCGGCCCGTGAGGCGTCCGCGCGGTGGATGGTGCGCTGGCTGCGGGGGGAGGATCGGGTGATCGTGGAGCCGGAGATTGTGGAATTGAGCGCCGAGGAGATCACCGCCTCCCCGCGCGGGCAGGTGATGATGATGGAGGGGGCGCGCTCGGTGTACGAGGTGAACCAGGCGTATGAGGCGGAATTGAAGGCGAAGCGCGCGGCGTACTGGTCGTCGATCGAGACCGATGAACAGAAGGAAGAAGCGAGGCGGCGCGTGCGGGAGATCGTGGGCATCAGGCCGCTGGCGGACATTCCCCCGGCCGAGGTGACGAAGGTGGGGGAGGTGGTGCGTGAGGGATTTACCATTGAGAAGCTGGCGATTCGGCCGGGGGAAGGGATCGTGCTTCCGGCGCTTTTGTACCTGCCGCGGCGGCAGGCCGAGGCGGAACATGTGCCGGTGTTTCTCCACGCGCTGGACGAGGGCAAGACGGGCGATGCACATCACACCAGGGACATCGAGCAGCGGGCAATCGAGCAGGGGGTTGCATCGCTGATCGTCGATCTGCGCGGGCTGGGCGAGACGCGGCGGACGGGGGCGGTGCTTTACGATGGCGCGTTCGGCAGCGACGGCAAGGAAGTGGCGCTGGCGTATCTGCTGGGGCTGAACTACGTGTCGATGCGGGCGGAGGATCTGCTGGTGTGCGCGCGGTATCTGCGCGAGCGGTTCCCCCAGCGGCTCCTGGTCCTTTCATCGAGCGGCCACATGACGGGTGTCGCCGCCATGCACGCTGCGGCGCTGGAGCCTGACCTGTTCTTCAGCGTCAGCGCCTGGCAATCCCTGCGGTCGTGGTCGGACGTGGTGGCGACACCGATCACGCGGAATCAGTTTGTCACGGCGGTGCATGGGGCGCTTGAGTTCTACGACCTGCCGGACCTGCAGGGACTATGGGGAAGAAATACGATCAATTCACGCCCCGTCGGGGCGGATCTTCGACCGATTGAATAGGTGTCGTCCCGCCCGGATATGCAGCCCAATTGGAGATCCCTCGTGCGAAGAATGCGATGGCATGTGGAGAGGTGGGTGGGTCTGGCGGCTGTGCTGCTGACGCTGGCGGCGGCGATGGCTGCATCCCCCTCGCCGCGCTACGTGAACGTGCTGTTTCTGGGCGACCAGGCCGGGCATCAGCCGCTGCTGCGGGCGCAGCAGCTTGTGCCGGAAATGCTCAGGCGCGGCGTTCGCATTCACTACACGGAAGATCCCGGAGACCTGAGCACCGACAACCTGCGCCGTTACGACTGCGTGATGATCTACGCCAACATCGACGAGATCACCCCGGCGCAGGAAAAGGCGCTTCTCGAGTTCGTCGAATCCGGCAAGGGGCTGGCGGCGATCCACTGCGCCTCGTACTGCTTCCGCAACTCCGAGAAGTACGTGAAGCTGGTGGGGGCGCAGTTCAAGAGCCACGGCGCGGAGGTGTTCAGGACGCGGATCGTTCAGCCCGACCACCCGGTGATGCGGGGGCTGGAGGCCATCGAAAGCTGGGATGAGACGTACGTGCATCACCTGCACAACGATGAGGGGCGCACGATCCTCAGCTACCGTGAGGATGAGCCGTGGACGTGGGTGCGCGAGCAGGGCAAGGGGCGGGTGTTCTACACGGCCTGGGGGCACGACCATCGGACGTGGTCGCACCCGGGCTTTGCGGACCTGGTCGAGCGCGGGGTGCGCTGGGCAAGCGGCGACTGGGCGCTGGCGCTCGATCGGCCGGAAGTGGGGGATTTCACGTACTCACCTGCGAAGATACCCAACTACATCCCCAGTGAGAAGTGGGGCGAGCAGGGGGAGCTGATCAGCGTGATGCAGAACCCGCTTTCGCCGCAAGAGTCGATGAAGCACATGGTTCACCCGGCCCAGTTCGAGATGAGACTCTTCGCGGCCGAGCCGGACATCGGCAAGCCCATCGCGATGGCTTGGGACGAGCGGGGGAGGTTGTGGCTGGCTGAGACGGTGGACTACCCCAATGAGCTTCAGCCCCCCGGGCAGGGGCGCGACCGCATCCGCATCTGCGAGGACACCGATGGCGACGGCGTGGCGGACAGGTTTACGGTGTTCGCGGAGGGGCTGAGCATTCCCACCAGCCTGGTGTTCGCGCGCGGCGGGGTGATCGTGACTCAGCCGCCGGACACGCTGTTTCTCAAGGATACGGACGGGGATGACGTGGCGGACGTGCGCGAGGTGCTGTTCAGCGGGTGGGGGACGTGGGACACGCACGCCGGGCCGAGCAATTTACGCTACGGCCTGGACAATCATATCTACGGCACGGTGGGTTATTCGGGTTTCGAGGGGGAGGTCGGCGGGCGGAAGATGTCGTTCAGGCAGGGCATTTTCCGCATGACGCCCGATGGGGGCGCGATGGAGTTTCTGGCCTCGACGAGCAACAACACGTGGGGGCTGGGCATCAGCGAGGATGGGCACGTCTTTGCCTCGACCGCCAACGGGAATCCGAGCGTGTACCTGGCGATGGCGAACCGGTATTCCGAGCGCGTGGGTGGGTGGTCGCCGCGTGTGCTGGAGATGATCTCGGACTCCAGCCGGATGATGCCGCTTTCGCCCAAGGTCCGGCAGGTGGACTGGCACGGGCGCTACACGGCCGGGGCGGGGCACGCGCTCTACACCGCGCGCACGTACCCGGCGGCGTACTGGAACCGCGCGGCGTTTGTGGCAGAGCCCACAGGGCACGTGGTGGGGATGTTCGCGCTGGAACCGGCTGGGGCGGGCTTCCGTTCGCGGCAGAGGAGCAACCTGCTGGCGGGTGTGGACGAGTGGATCGCGCCGATCGTGGCGGAGGTCGGCCCGGACGGGCAGGTTTGGGTCATCGACTGGTACAACTACATCGTCCAGCACAACCCCGTGCCGGAGGGGTTCGTCGTCGGCAGGGGCAACGCCTACGAGACGGACGTGCGCGACAAGCGGCACGGACGGGTGTACCGGCTGGTCAATAAGGATGGTGAATCGGGGGACACTGTTCTGAAAACCTCCGGTAGGTCAGGCCTTGGCCTGACAGTGGGTCGGCCGGCGGACGTTCGTGTCAGGCCAAGGCCTGACCTACGTGAGCTGCGCGGCGAGGATCCAAGAGGCTTGGTGCTCGCTCTGTCTCATTCCAACATGCTCTGGCGGGGGCACGCGCAGCGGCTGCTGGTCGAGCGCGGAGGCAGGGATGTCTCTTCCCAACTCATCGAGCTTGCGCGCGATCAGGCTGTGGACGAAGTGGGGCTGAACGTCGGGGCGATTCATGCGCTGTGGACGATGCGCGGGCTGGGGCTGCTCGACGGTGACAATCCCGAAGCCTTCGCCGCGGCGCGCGATGCGCTGAGGCACCCCTCCCCGGCGGTGCGGCGAAACGCGGCGCTGGCGCTTCCGCCGGGGGACATCACCCGGTCGGCCATTCTCAACGCGGGATTGCTCGGCGACGGTGATGCGCAGG
>JBGTFI010000110.1:0-7795 GCA_041747335.1 Phycisphaeraceae bacterium
GTCAGCGTTCACGACCTCCACGCGACCATGCTTCACCAGCTCGGTTTCGACCACGAGCAACTGACCTATCGACACGCCGGGCGCGACTTCCGCCTCACGGATGTGTACGGTCGCGTCGTCCGTGAGATTCTCTTATAGCCCGGCCGAGCTACGACAGTTTCACCAGCTTCGACACCCGACCCGTCGCGACCCACTCGGCCACGAAGATGTCCCCGTTGCGGTCGAAGCAAGCATCGTGCGGATGAACGAACTTCCCATCGATCCATCGGGCGCGGTCATCGCGGATGCCCTGCTCGGAAGTCACCCGGGCCACGTCATCGCCCAGGTGCGCGACGACCTCGTTGTGCTCGTTGAGCAGCGTCAGCCGCGCGTGAAGCTCCGGCACGAGCATGAGGTTCTTCCACGTGTCGATGTTCGCAGGCAGCCCGTAGCCGGTCAGCGTCTGAAGGTGCCCGCCGGAAAGATCCAGGAACTGAAGCGTGTGGTGCGCCCGGTCGCACACCACGATCGAGGGCTTGCCGCCGGTTCGCCCCGGACGGTTGTCGATCCATATCCCGTGCGGCGTCTCGAATTTGCCCTCGCCCGCGCCCGGCCCGCCGAACTTCGCCTTCCAGTTGCCATCCTTGTCGTACAGGTGAACGTAGAACGATCCGTATCCATCCGCCAGGTAAAAGTCGCCGCTGTCCATGAACGCGAAGTTGGTGGGCATGAAGCGGTCGCGCCCCCAGACTTTCTGCGGGTGGGTGTCCTCACCGGCCGCGTACACCCCGGAATCCATCGGCGCGTGCTGATGCCACACGACCTCGCCCTTAAGATCGAGTTTGGAGAACGCCTTGACCTGCTGGTACGCGCAGACGTAGAGAAACTCCTGCCCGCTCTCCTCGCGCACCTCGATCCCGTGCCCGCCGCCCTGATACCGCTCGCCGAACGCGCGGATGAACTTCCCCTGCGGATCGAACACGAAGATCGACGGGTGGTCCTTGAGATCCTCCCTCCCCTCGTGGATCACGTAGAGGTTCCCCGCCTTGTCCACCGCCACGTTGTGCGTCGTCTGCCAGGTGTACCGGTCGGGGAGCTGCGGCCAGTCGTGCAGCACCTGGTAGCGATGCTCGCCCTGGCCTAGGATGATCCGGTCATCCGCCTTCGCGGTCGTGACCACCCGCGGCGCCGGGAAAACCGTCGCCGCGGCCGCGGTCCCCGCGGCCGTACGGACGAAGCTTCGCCGGGTGAGAGATCGCTGGCGGGCGGCCGAAGAAGGGGGGGATGACATAATGCGCGCTCCAGGAAAATGAGTCGAGAAACGCCGATCGATGCCCAAGGATCATCAATCCGCCGGGGTGGGGTGTCAAGCGTGGCGGAGTTTCTGGTTTGGGTCAATAGAAGCCTGTTAGACACGGACAAGCCGCGCCCCGCTTCTCCCCGCCGCCGCTATACTCCCACCCCATGGCGATACATAAAGTGGTCCTGATCCCCGGAGACGGCATCGGTCCGGAAGTCACCGACGCGGCGCGGCGCGTCCTCGCGGCCGCCGGGGCCGAGATCGAATGGGTCGAACACAAGGCCGGGCTTGCCGCGCTGCAGGATGGCGGCGAGGTTCTCCCTCAGGCCACCCTCGATGCCATCCGTGAACACCGCATCGCCCTCAAAGGCCCATGCACCACGCCCGTCGGGGAGGGCTTCCGCTCGATCAACGTCCAGCTTCGCCAGAGCCTCAACCTCTACGCGGCCGTCCGCCCCGTGCGGAACCTCCCCGGCGTGAAGACGCGGTTCGACGGCGTGGACATCGTCATCATCCGCGAGAACACCGAGGGGCTTTACAGCGGCATCGAGAACGAGGTCGTCCCCGGCGTCGTCACCAGCATGAAGGTCGCCAGCGAAGCCGCCTGCACCCGCATCGCCCGATGGGCCTTCCGCTACGCCACCCACCGCAAGCGCGCGAAGATCACCGTCTTCCACAAAGCCAACATCATGAAGCTCACCGATGGGCTCTTCATGCGCTGCGCTCAGGCCATCCACGAGAAGGAATACCCCAACATCGAATACAACACCATGATCATCGATGCCGGGTGCATGAAACTGGTGCAGGATCCCACGCAGTTCGACATGCTCCTGCTGGAGAACCTCTACGGAGATGTGGTCAGCGACCTCTGCGCCGGGCTGGTGGGCGGGCTGGGCGTCGTTCCGGGGGCGAACATCGGGGATCAGGAAGCCGTCTTCGAGGCAGTCCACGGCTCGGCCCCGGACATCGCCGGCAAGGGCATCGCCAATCCGCTGGCGCTGCTCATGTCCGCGGTCATGATGCTCAACCACCTGGCCGACACCCGCAAGGACAAGGCCTGCCGCGCCGCCGCGCAGAAGATCAAGAACGCCTACGACCAGACCCTGGCCGACGGAAAGAAGACCCGCGACCTCGGCGGCGAACTGGGCACGGAGGAGTTCGCCGCAGCCATCGTGGAGCGGCTGTAGTGCAGCGAAGTCAGCGCGGCCGAGGCGTCGAAGCTGATCGCGTTGCCGCAGGCGTCGTCGTCAAACGCGCGACCCCCGGAAGGGGGGAGCGCGCGCGTGCGGTTCCCCAGGCCGGCGCGTTATCATGCCTTCGTTATGACGCAGACACCTCCCGCCGCGCCGACGCCCGCGTTTCCCATGACCGCCTCGCGTGGGTTCGTCGACTGGCTGGTCAGCCAGAACGTTTCGCTGGCGTTCAGCACGTATCAGACGGGCAAGCTGTTTCTCATCGGGCACAACCCGCAGGGGCAATTCTCGGTGTTCGAGCGGACGTTCGAGCGGGCGATGGGCCTGGCCGGGGGGTTGCCGCGCGACGGGCAGACGATCCACATGGCCACGCTCTACCAGATCTGGCGGATCGAGAACGTCCTGGCGGAGGGCGAAGCCGTCGAGGGCTACGACCGCTATTACGTCCCGCAGGTCGGTCACACCACCGGCGACCTCAACGTCCACGATGTGGCGCTGGATGGGCAGGAGCGTCTTCTCTTCATCAGCGCGCGGTTCAGTTGCCTGGCGACGACCTCCGAGCGTTATCACTTCACGCCGCTTTGGATGCCGCCGTTCATCTCGCGCCTCGCGGCCGAAGACCGCTGCCATCTCAACGGCCTTTGCGTGGTGGACGGGCGGGCGCGCTACGTCACCGCCTGCGCGCGGACGGACATCGTCGACGGCTGGCGCGAACACCGGCGGGATGGCGGTTGCGTGATCGACATTGAATCGAACGAAGCGGTCGCGGCCGGTCTTTCGATGCCGCATTCGCCGAGGTGGTATCGCGAGAAGCTGTGGGTGCTCGATTCGGGCACGGGGCAGTTCGGGCACGTGGACCCGGCGACGGGGAAGTTCGAGGCGGTCACGTTCTGTCCGGGCTTTGCCCGCGGGCTGACGTTCGTAGGGGATTACGCGGTGGTGGGGCTTTCGCTGCCCAGGCATGATCCGACGTTCGAGGGGCTTGCGCTTCAGGAGAAGCTTCTAAAGGCGCAGGTGTCGGCGCGGTGCGGGCTGGTGGTGATCGAGCTTTCGAGCGGAGACGTGGTGCAGTGGCTCCGGCTGGAGGAACCGGTGCGCGAGCTCTACGACGTGCTGGCCCTTCCGGGGGTTCGCCGCCCGCGGCTGGTGGGTTTTAAGACGGACGAGATCCGCACGCGGGTCTGGGCGGAGCCGGAGGCGCTGCGGAGGGTGGAGAGGCGGGGAGGAAATGACGAATGACGAAATCCGAATGACGAAAGGGGATCAGGGGGTGGTGGTGGGTGGGGGGATCGTGTGGCCGCATTCGGGGCACTCGGTTCGGCCGGCGGCGAGCGTGCCGGTGAGGTTGTAGCGGCAGGCGCGGCAGTGGTTGGGGGGAATCATACGATGGTTGCGGTGCCAGAGGATGAGCCAGAGCACGAGAGGTAGTGGCGGCGCGGCGATGAGCGGCCAGGCCTCAGCATCAAAGCCGGTGAGAATGACCTTCGCATCCAAGTCTGAGGTGGGGCGATAATATCGCAGATACGAGTCACCGTGAAAGAAACGTAATGGTCTACCCAAGTCGCGAGAGCCGTAACTGGAACCTATGTTCAGAATTAGATCGTGAAAGGCAGGATCATCTGCATAAGCCCCGTCGGGGGACTTGTACAGGCAGACTTGAATGCCCCGGCCAGAAGCCAAGAGCTCCACTTGGTGGTACGAATCGAAGGTGATGTCAAGGTAGAACGATCGTTCCACGGTAGCATGCCAAATCACCAAGCCTGCCCCAAAGACCACCAGCGACACGATGACCGCCCCGTTCCACATCCACCGCCAGATTCGCCGCCGTTTCCCGGTCATGCCTGCATTGTATCGCCCCGTGCGGCCAAGCGGCGCTTCAGCACGGTAGGTCAGGCCTCGGCCTGACAGTTGGTCGGGCGATGTGCGTTCGTGTCAGGCCAAGGCCTGACCTACGCGAGCTTCACCCGACAATCACCAGCGCCAGGTAGGGGATGAGGTTGAAGAGGATGAACAGCAGCTTGAATCCGCCGAGGAAGCAGTACATGACCACGGTGAAAGTTTCGCGGGGGATGGGGAACCAGCGGCTCTGGGTGCGCCAGGTGAGGTCCGGAGCGAACATGAACATCGCGCTCCACAGCAGCAGCAGCCCGCCGTTCAGGATGGTGCACCACATAAAGAAGGCGGTGAGGGTTTGGATCGACATGGCGGGCCTCCTTTGGCCTGCATTGTACCCCTTGCGGCCGGTTATCCGGTGCGGTCGGTAAGGATAGCACTGGCGGGCAAGCCGCCGGTGGCACCCGGCGCACGGGCCTTGAGTCTCAACCTGAAACACACAACACACAACCCACAACATCCGCCCTACTTGTGGGGCGGGGCGATCTGGACATAATACGGCCCGGCCGGGGGGATGCACCCGACCTGGACAGGAGATTCTCATGCCGTCAACCCTCGAAGGCCAGCCGATCACGTTCTCCGGCGGGCGTCTTTTCGTGCCCGACACACCGATCATTCCCTTCATCGAGGGCGACGGGACGGGGCCTGACATCTGGCGGGCATCCCAGCGGGTGTTCGATGCCGCGGTGGAGAAGGCCTACCGGGGAAAGCGGGGGATCGTCTGGAAGGAAGTCCTGGCGGGCGAGAAGGCCTACACGACGACGCAGTCGTGGCTTCCGGATGACACCCTCGAGGCGTTCAAGACCTACTTCGTGGGGATCAAAGGCCCGCTGACCACCCCGGTGGGCGGGGGCATCCGCTCGCTGAACGTGGCGCTTCGGCAGATTCTGGACCTGTACGTGTGTTTGCGCCCCGTGCGCTACTTCCGGGGCGTGCCCTCGCCGGTGAAGAATCCGGAGCTGACGGACATGGTGATCTTCCGGGAGAACTCGGAGGACATCTACGCGGGGATCGAGTTCGAGGCCGGGAGCGAGGACTGTGAGAAGTTCAAGAAGCTCTTCGCCCAGGCGTTCCCGGACCGGTATAAGAAAATCCGCTTCCCGGAGACGACGGGGATCGGGATCAAGCCGACCTCGCGCGAGGGGACCGAGCGGCTGGTGAAGGCGGCGATCGAGTACGCCATCGGCCAGGGGCGGGACTCGCTGACGCTGGTGCATAAAGGCAACATCATGAAGTTCACGGAGGGGGCGTTCCGGGACTGGGGCTATCGCACGGCGGCGCAGACGTTCGGGGCGGTGCCGCTCGACGGCGGGCCGTGGCACGTGATCAAGAAGGGGACGCGACTGGGCAGCGGGGAGAGCGCGACGACGGTGGGGCACGACATCGTGATCAAGGACGTGATCGCCGATGCGTTCCTGCAGCAGATTCTTACGCGCCCGGCGGAGTATTCGGTGATCGCGACGATGAACCTCAACGGGGATTACATTTCGGACGCGCTGGCGGCGTGCGTGGGGGGGATCGGGATCGCGCCGGGGGGGAACATCAACTACGCGACGGGCCACGCGATCTTCGAGGCCACGCACGGCACGGCCCCCAAGTACGCCGGGCAGGACAAGGTCAACCCCGGGAGCGTGATCCTCTCAGGGGAGATGATGCTGCGCCACCTGGGTTGGAACGAGGCGGCGGACCTGATCATCAAGGGGATCGAATCGGCGATCGCGGCCAAGACGGTGACGTACGACTTCCACCGCCTGATGGACGGCGCAAAGCTGCTGAAATGCTCAGAGTTCGGCGAGGCAATCGTGGGGGGGATGGGGTAAGGCGCTACGCGTGTTGGTCGGGATTCAGCCGGTGAACGCCATTGCCTCCACCGTCAACCCAGGCCCGAAGCCGATCGCGACGCACGGCAGGGGGGCGCCCGCGCGCATCAGCCGCTCGCAGATAAAGAGGATCGTCGGTGAAGACATGTTCCCGCATTCGGCGAGAACCTGGTGACTTGCCCTGAGCGCATCGGACGGCAGGGATAGGGACTCCTCAACCGATTCGAGAATGCGCGGCCCGCCGGGGTGGACTGCCCAGGAGGCGGTGTCGCCCGGCGCCAGGCCCAGACCGTTGAGCCATGACGTGAGCCAGGGGCGCAGGTGCTTCATGATGAATTCCGGGACGCGCGGGGAAAGGGTCATCACGAAACCGTGGTCGTGGATGTGCCAGGTCATGGCGTCGGCGGTGTCGGGAAGAATGGTCGTGCCGTGGGCGGCGAGATGCCAGCGGCAGGGGGGTGGTGAACGATCGGGCGGTGTGAAGTCACTCGGCGCGATGACGGCCGCCGCGGCGCCGTCGGCGAAGAGGGCATTGGCGACGATCTTCTGGGCGTCGAACCCGTAGGCGAAGTGGAGGCTGCACAGCTCGACGGCGGTGACGAGCACGCAGGGGGCTTCGCGGGGCAGTTGATGAACCATCGCGCCGGCCACGCGCAGGGCATTGAACGACCCGTGACAGCCCATGAAGCCGACGTGCGTGCGGCCGACGTCGGGCGACAAGCCAAGCGCCTGGGGGAGGAGGACATCGACGCCGGGCGCATGGAAGCCGGTGCAGGAAGCGGTGATGGAATGGCCGATGTGTTGGGGCGTGATGCCTGCGACACGAATCGCGTTCTCCGCGGCGCGTCGCGCCAGCGGCAGCGCCTGGGCTTCGTACTGATCCATGCGCCGGGCGGTGGTGGGGCCGCGGTCGTGCTCGCCTTCACTGGGCAGGAAGAACGATTGGGTGGGCTGCGCGCCGTTGCCGTCACCCTGAAGCAGGACGCTGTGACGGGTGTCGATCCGTGAGCGGTTGTAGAGACGATTGAAGGTGCGCTCGCGCCGGGGATTGAGCGCGCACATCGCGGCGGCGAGCTCGGCGAAGCGCGCCTGACTGATGCGCTCATCGGGAAGCGCCGTACCGATCGCCAGGAGGCGCGGGGCGGTCATGGGGCGGTCTCCACGAGGCGGTCCAAGGTGCGGCTGACGGTACGGGGATGATGGATCAGCCCGATGAGCGGCGAAGCGAGCATCGGAGCGCGATCAAGAAGTGTAAGTGCGCCCGAGCAGAGCGCCGGGTGCCGCAGCAGCGCGGCCATGGCCTTGCAGGCGAGACGCTGACGGGACTGGCGGCGATGGTATTGATTCCATTGCCCGGCGAGGCGAGGTTCCCAGCGGGCGGCGCCTTGTGCGGCGAGAGGAGCGAGACGGATGGCGGCCTGGATCGCCCAGGTGATGCCCTCGCCGGTGAAGGGTTCGACGTAACCGGCGGCGTCGCCCAGGATGAACAGCCGCTCAGCGGCGACCACTTTTCGCCGGCGCGTGAGCAGGGGGGTGCCGGAAAAGTGAGTGTGGTGGAGGGATGGGGGAACGGGCAGGTGCGAGGCAATCAGGATGGCGGCGAGCGTCTG
>JBGTFI010000111.1:0-2789 GCA_041747335.1 Phycisphaeraceae bacterium
TGGTGAGAGTATAAAGGTCCTTGCACAGTTCCTTGGGGATCCCGAACTAGCCGTCAGAGTGTGGGCCGCGAGTCACCTCCTGCCCTCGCTCCCTCAGGAGGCGGAGCGGGTGCTGGGCGCTGCGGCAGAGGGCCCACCGAGTCCGATTCGCCTGAGCGCAGAGATCACCCTTTCGGAGTGGAAGGCGGGGCGCCTAAGTCTTGAATAGCGCCGGCACCGAATACCGCATATCACGGAGATCTTCGATCCAGGGCATTTACCAGCTCGATTGCAAGCCCTGCGCGGGCCTCGGTGCACCCGCCTGGGGTGGCCGGTGTTTGCCAGCCGCCGACCCCCAAAAGGCCCGAGCGGCATGGCGGTCCAGAATGCGGCCGGGGGCAACCGGGCTCGGCACCAGCCCGATCGGGGTTGGGGCCACTCGAGGCGCTCCGCACCTGATGAAAGCCTCATCAATCCGGCCTTACCAGCCGGAGGACGAAGCCCCGCTTGCCGCCCTGCCTGTTCCCGTTGGAGGATGTTAGAAGCGGATCCTTACCCAACAAGATCCGATCGGGCTAGCGGGCGGGCTGAATCTGTACGGGTTTGCGGCGGGCGATCCGGTGAACTTCACGGATCCGTTTGGGCTTTGCAAGCAACGAGCTGGCGTGTTCCGGCTTTTACACCTGGTCCAGCCGGCCTGCGCGACAAGAGACGCAGCCGCCCTTCGGGCATTCGCTGACATTGTCGAGGCTCCGGGGAACCGAACCCGAGAATTTGCCGGGGAGTTGGTCGCTAGTTCTGGTGGCTTTCGTTATACCGGCCCCCGTGCAGGCGGACCAGCAAGCGCTAATGTATATCCCTCTCGACGCAATTACGAGGGGGCGTACCACAGCCATGCTGACCTTCCCGGCTACGATAGGGAAAGGTTCTCACCCGCCGACAAGAACCTCGCGGATAGGACGGGCAAACCAATCTATCTGTTGACACCATCAGGGAGTGGATTGCGGTACGATCCGGATCCCAAGCGAGCGGGAGGCGGCAATGAATCGATCATCCTACCTAAGACACCATAGACTCAGCGAAGTCGTTCTCATGCTCGGCGGGCTGGCTGCCAGTTCACTGGGGTGTGGCACCGACGAGCACCGTGTGGCTCCTACCCCTGGGCAGGATACCTACATCGAGGGTATCCACCATTTTGTCCCTGATGCGGGTTTTGTGCCTGATAGCGCGACCGCAACAAGAATCGCCAGGGCGGTCCTTACTGGTATCTATGGTCTTGAAGTGGTCAAAGGCCAGGAACCGCTCCGGGCCCGCCTTGAGAACGAGCAATGGACTGTTGACGGAACACTCGCAGCTAATCGCGTTGGGGGAGTGGGAATCGTGGTGCTCTCCAAGCGTGACGGCCGCATCATTCGGGTTAGTCATGGTCAATAGCGTGGCCGCATCTCCGGTGCCTTTCGAGGGATGGCTTGGGAAAGTGCAGCAAGTGATCCTGTCGCGTCATCGCTTTGGGAGTCGCCAAGGGTTCGTGGCCGAGGAGCAGGAACGCTGTCATCCCACGAGGGGGTTGGGATCTAGAGGTTCGTCGCTTACGTCCGCACCGCGGTCCGGCGGTGGTCAGGAGTTTGACCTAACGTCATAGCCGAGTCCGACGCGAGCAAATGCGGGGTGCCGCCTCCTTTTGGAACATGACAGACTAAACGTCGGGGAAAAAGCCGGAGCCCTATCCCCGGCCCGTCTTGCTCGGCCACCCGGCGGTCGCCCGGGACAGAAGTCGGGCCCAGGCGGTCCACGCCTTGGTGCGGTGCCGGACTCCGCGTACCTTCCCTGATGGCACCCTCACCCGGAGACGGATCGATGGCGGAGCTCCTGGAGCGCGTCACGATCGACCCCGCGCTTGCCGGGGGACGTCCCCGCATTCGCGGGATGCGGATTGGCGTGTCCGACATCCTGGACCTCCTTGCGGCGGGAGCGACTGCCGAGGAGGTGCTGCAGGATTACCCCTATTTGGAAGCAGCTGACCTGCAGGCGGTGCTCAAATACGCGGCGCGCCGACTCAACCATCCCACGATCGCCGCGTGAGGTCTGACCAGGCCGCCGATGCTCCGGGAGCGGTCTGGGTTGACGCACAGCTTCCGCCCGCGCTGGCCAGATGGCTCGCCGAGTGGGGCGAGGTGGCGCGGCATGTGGCAGACCTCCATCTCTTGACGGCATCGGACGATGAGATCTTCGCTGTCGCCCGAGAGGCAAGAGCTGTCGTGGTAACCAAAGACGAAGACTTCGTCCGCCGGCTTGAATCACGGGGCGCCCCCCCGCAGATCGTTTGGGTCACGGTCGGGAATGTCCGCAATGCGCGTCTGAGAATCCTGTTCGAGCGCCACTGGCCTGCCATCCGTGAATAGCTGGTCGCGGGCGAGTCACTCGTGGAGCTCTCAGAGGCGCTGCCCCGCTAGCCTTGGCGCGTAGAGCGCCTTGAACACCCGTTTGGGCCGGAGTGGACAGGATGCGTGAGCGGGCCAAACCGGGCGCTTCGATGGCCCGACAACTGGATTCCGATCACCCCTCAGTGAGGGCCACTCGCCCGGACCCGCGGCGGGCAGAATGAATCGGAAACCGGGGTACCTTCCTTGCCCCGAACCCCCTCCCGCAATAGGATCCTAGAAGCGGACACTTACCCAACAAGATCCGATCGGTCTGGGCGGCGGGCTGAATCTGTACGGGTTTGCCAGCGGCGACCCGGTGAACTTCACGGATCCGTTTGGTCTCACTCCCTGCCTGATTCATCCGGTTGCAGCAGCACTCTGTATTGC
>JBGTFI010000112.1:0-1947 GCA_041747335.1 Phycisphaeraceae bacterium
CGCGTCGCCTCTGGCGTGTTGTCGCGCGGAGTCAGCCCCGTCCCGCCAGTCGTCAGGATCACGTCACAAACGCCCGAATCGGCCCAAACACTCAGCCGTTCCGCAATGAGCGCCCGCGAATCGGCCACCACATCGTGCCGCACCACCTCGTGTCCCCCCTCGGTCACCAGCCGCGCAATCGTCGCTCCGCTGACGTCATCACGTTCGCCTGCCGCGCCCTTGTCCGATGCCGTGAGGATCGCGATTCGTGCCATTCGCACCCATCCTAACGCAGCAACACACCACGTTGCCCCATTCGACCCCCGAATGCCTGTCTCGAACCCGATATTACAGTCCCATCGCAACACATAGGTTCCCGTGTCACTCGGTAAAGAACCGATTGACACGCCTTCCACCCTGCTTCTACTATGCGCTGGGGGTGAAATGGGAAGTAATGGGGAAGCAACCCATGATCAACCCATCGCCACTTGGCTCTCTCCCCCAGAAGGCGTGCGATGCACTTCACCGGCAAGTTCACGTACATGCTGGACGAACGAAATCGGGTACCCATCCCCCCGGCGTTTCGCGCTGCCTTCGATACCGGGGCGTACATCACAACTGGTGGTTCCGACCCATGCCTTGTGCTGCATACGCCAGATTCTATGGCAAAAACAGCCGCCATCATCGAAGCGATTCCCGAGGAAACTGAACTGGGAGAACAAGCCCGGCGTGACTTCTTCGGAAACCTGCAGCCCATCAAGAAGGACCCCCAGGGTCGAATCACGGTCCCGGTCGAGCTCATCGAGCACGCCGGACTCAAGAAAGAAGTCCTCGTCGTTGGCACCGGCCGCCGGATGGAAATCTGGGAAAAAGCCACCTACGACGCCGGCGAAGAAGACCGCAAGCGCGCGCGCCGCATAGCCATGGACGCCCGCAGTGTCACACCGAAGGAGGAGTAACGTGGTTGTTATGACAGCGCCCGCGCCAACCCACGTGCCCGTCCTCCTCACCGAGGTTATCGACCTCCTGGCCCTCCGCGAAGGTGGCTCGTATATCGATTGCACCACGGGCCTCGGAGGGCACTCCGAAGCCATAGCCGCCCGCATGGGCGATACCGGCCGCCTCCTCTGCATCGACCAGGACCGCGATGCGCTGGAGTTCGCGCGTGCGAAGCTGGCTCCGTTTGGGAGACGGGTCAGCTTTGTCCACGCGAACTTCCGCGATCTCGCGCAGGTCGCCGAAGCAGAAGGCTTCCACGACGTCGATGGCATCCTCATGGACCTCGGGTTCTCCTCATTCCAGATGGGCGTTGCCGATCGCGGCTTCGCCTTCGGCCTCGAAGGCCCCCTGGATATGCGGATGGACCGGTCGTCCGATGGCCTCACCGCCGGGGATATCGTCAACACGTGGGAAGAATCGTCGCTTGCAGACCTCATCTATGAATATGGTGAGGAGCGCCAGTCCCGTCGCATCGCCCGCGCGATCGTCCGGAATCGGCCGCTGCAAACGACCTGGGATCTAGCCAGATCTGTCGAGCAGGCTGTGGGGGGTACCCGAAAGGCATCCCATATTCACCCCGCCACCAAAGTCTTTCAGGCACTCCGGATCCGTGTGAATGGCGAACTCGACAGCCTTCACGCGGTTCTTCCGCTCGCCTGCAGCCTGCTCGGCTCTGGAAACTCTCGCGGCCGCCTGGCCGTCATCAGTTTCCACTCCCTCGAAGACCGCATCGTGAAACAGTACTTCCGCCGCGAATCCACCGATTGCCTCTGCCCACCAGAACTGCCGGTGTGCCGTTGCGGCCATCGCGCTACCCTGCGCGAACTCACCCGCCGGGCCATTCGCCCCGGCGACGCAGAAGTCGCCGCGAACCCGCGTGCGCGCAGTGCCGTTCTCCGCGCCGCAGAACGGGTGGCCTAGCCATGGCGGCTATTAACCATCCACTCGGTGGCCAGCGGCGTATTCCCG
>JBGTFI010000113.1:0-4297 GCA_041747335.1 Phycisphaeraceae bacterium
CAGCAGGAACGGACGCAGCTTCGCAGGGCGCGGCGCCGAGTCGCCTCCCACCGCCGCCGCCCGCCCCTGGACGCTGCCAGAACGAGACACATGGCGAACATCCACTGCATGACGCGGAGGTTCAAGGAGATCATCATGGCCAGGAAACTCAACGCAGGATCGTCGCTCGCTTTGATCGGATCGCTCGGGTGGGCGTGCTACGGCACGCCGCTGTGGACCAGCGCCCAGAACGCTCCGCGTCCCGTCGGGGCGCAGCAGGTCGAAAGCCTCTTCGGAGACACGTCCGTCGGCGTCTCGGACGGGGACGACACCGACACGCCCGATGGCCAGACCGTGAAGGTCTCGGACCTGGGCGAGATCGACCTGCACGTGAAGAACATCGAGATCACGAAAGTCCTGCAGCTCCTGTCGCTCCAGTCGCAGCGGAACATTGTCGCCAGCCGCAACGTGGCGGGTTCGATCTCCGCGGACCTTTACGGGGTGGAGTTCTACGAAGCGCTCGACGCCATCCTCCACACCAACGGGTTCGGATACCGTGAGGAAGGCAGCTTCATCTACGTGTACACCACGCAGGAACTCAAGGAGATCGCGGAGATCGAGCGGACGCTCGAGGTCAAAGTCATCCGCCTGAACTATCTCACGGCCGCGGACGCCTCGACGTTCGTGACGCCGCTGCTGTCGGATGTGGGTGAGATCGCGCTGAGCGGCGAGGTTCCCGGGCAGGTTCAGCCGGGGCTGAGCGACGCCGGGCGCAACAGCAACGCGCTCGACGAGATCCTGGTGATCCGCGATTACTCCGAGAACCTCAACCAGATCGGGTCCGTCCTGGCGGAGCTCGACCGCAGGCCGATCCAGGTTCAGATCGAGGCCACGGTGATGGAAGCCAAACTCACGAACCTCACCGGTTGGGGTGTGGATCTGAGCATCCTCTCGGACTGGGGCCTGTCCAACTTCGAAGACCCGCTGGGCGTGGTGGACTCGGTCCTCTCCGGCGACGTGGTCGGGGGGGCCGAAGGCACGACCAAGTTCGACGTGCTGGGGACCGGCGCCGGGTGGCAGACCACGGTAGGGAACACCACGGCCCCGGCGGGATTCAAGTTCGGCGTGCTCTCGGACCACGTGGCGGCGTTCATCCGTGCTCTGGATGAGGTGACCGACACGACGATCATCGCCCGGCCGAAGCTGCTGGTTCTCAACCGTCAGCGCGCCGCGCTGCTGATCGGGAGCAAGCTCGGGTACGTCAGCACCACACAGACTGAAACGTCCGCCACGCAGACGGTCGAGTTCCTCGATGTCGGTACGCAGCTGAACATCCGACCGTTCGTGAGCGCCGATGAGTTCATCCGGCTGGAGGTCAGCCCGAAGGTCTCGAACGGTTCGGTGGATCAGCTTGGGGACTTCATCGTGCCCAACGAAACGACCAACGAGTTGGTGACCAACGTGATCGTGCGCAACGGTCAGACGGTGGTCCTGGGCGGCATGTTCAAGGAAGACACCATCGTCAGTCGGGCGCAGGTTCCCGGACTGGGCGACATTCCGCTCATCGGGGCCGCGATGCAGGGACAGGACGACACCGTGCGGCGATCGGAAGTGATCTTCATGATCACCCCGACGATCGTCCATGACCAATACCTCACCCAGGTGGCCGGTCGCGCCGGGGACGCCATCGACGCCGCGCGGCTGGGCACCCGCGAGGAGATGCTGCCCTTCAGCCGGGAGAAGCTCACGGCGTTCCACCTGAGACAGGCCCGGGATCACTTCGACTCCGGGAACACGGACCGTGCCCGGTGGCACCTTAAGATCGCTCTGACGATGGATCCGACGCTTCAGGAAGCGCGGCGGATGAAGGAAGGCATCGACGGGGAGCGCATCTGGTGGCCTGACCGCTCGATGCTGGATTACGCGATCCACGGCGCGGTCGATCAGCACATCAAGTCGATGCCGATCAGCGCGCCGTTCAACGGGAGTGCCGGCCCCAGCCAAGGCCAGGGATCGAGCGCCACGCCCTCCGCGAAGCCGGTTGAGATCCTTCTTGATGAGGCGCTCTCGACTCCGGGATCGCAGCGTCCGGTGAGCTTCCAGGGGCAGGCGCCCGCGAGTTCCAACCCTGCATCGCGCTCGGAATCGGGCTTGGGCTCGGACTTTGACGCGGGCTTCGAGTGGGAAGACCAGGGCGAGTTCCAGCCTCGGCCATCGACGGACTGGTACGACCCATTCACACCCGGCGCGAACAACCCGTCATCGACGAACCCGACTCCGGGCGTCGATTCCGCCCGGCAGGTGGATTCGTGGCGGAACCCTGCGCCCAGGACGACCCAACCCACCGTCCAGACCCAACCTGCCGCGCCCTCTCAGTACAAGAGCCCCTACCAAAGCCCCAGCCAGACCCAGCCTCAGGGCCAGAGCCAGGGCCAAAGCGGCAGCGAGTTCAAGTCGCAAAGCTCGACACCGTCGCAGACCCAGCCCGCGCAGCCGACGACGGGTCAAGTGAAGCCCGCCGCAACGACCGCGACCAGCGCCGGCACGGTGACGAAGACGACGCAGCCCTCATCCGGCACCACCGCGCGATCGACCTCGACGTCGATCAAGAGCGGGCAGTACGACCAGGCCGTCGAGATCAAGACGAACGCCGGGCCCACCGTCGGCGCCGGGGCTTCCGGAAGTTCCGGGGGCGCCGGACAGGCCAAGCCCTGACGGGAGCACTCGCAGCGCCGCCGGGATGCGGCCGCTTGGAGGCGGGCGAAGACTGTCGCAGGCCGAACCATGGCGCTACGCACAGCCTTCGCCCGCCTGCTTTGAACCAGAACGCCGCCCCGCAATTCACGCGGGGGGACCAGATGAACCTCCCAGGGAAAAGGAGCCGATTCACCATGCCTCGCCATCCATCCATCCTCAAGACCGCCCTCATCCTCACGACCGTCGTGGCCATGACGACGGGTTGCGCCGGGAAGACCAAAGAGAAGCACGCCGAGTGGGTCAGCGCCGCGGACCAGCGCTGGAAGTCGATGCGATCGGGACTGCTGCTCAACGTCGCCCAGCAGCGCTTTGACTCGGGCGACCTGGACGCGGCGGAGAAGACCTTGCGCGAAGCGATGGAGGTCGATGCCGCCAACCCCGGGCTGCACCTTCTTGCCGGGCGGGTCTCGATCGAGCGAGGAAAGCTCGAACGGGCCTTCGGCCGCATCAGCCATGCCATCTCGCTTGCGCCGGACATGCCGTCGGCTCACTACTTTCTGGGCATTGTCCACCAGCGATGGAACCAGCACGAACCGGCGCTCGCCGCGTACCGCGCCGCGTATGACCTCCAACCGGACAACCTCAGCTACCTTCTCGCCACCGCCGAGACCTACGTGGCGCTCGAACGCAGCAGTGAGGCCCTTGAGCTGCTGACTTCCCGCGCCGACTACTTCGCCGAGAGCGTGGGCCTTCGCGCCGCGATCGGACAGGTCCACATGATGCGCAACGAGTTCGCGCAGGCCGTTCCGTGGCTGCGTCAGGCTTCACTGATGGCGCCGGACGACCTGACGCTGCAGGAGGACCTGGCGACCGCACAGTACGCCAGCGGGGACACGCTTGAAGCGGTGCGTCTTCTGCGGAGGATCACCTCGCATCCTGAGTTCGCGAACCGATCCGATCTCCTGATCGCCCTTGGACGCTGCCACGAGAAGCTCGGGCAGTGGGGACAGGCGGAATTGATCTACCGCAAGGTCACCCGTGAGAACCCCTCGGACGGCGGGGCGTGGATTCGCCTGGCCGAGGCGGCGATGGCGCAGAACGACCTCGACACGACCGCGATGGCGGCCCACCGCGCGATCAAGACCGCGGCCCACCGCCCTGAAGGTTACCTGCTGCTGGGACTTGTCTGGCAACAGAAAGGGCAGCCGCAGCGAGCCGCAGGGTTGTTCGAGCAGGCCTCTAAGATTGCCCCCGATGACGCGGCGCCTCTGATCCTTCAGGGTCTGGCGATGGAGAAGTCCGGTCGCCGCGCCGATGCCGTCGCGGCCTACAGGCAGGCCCTGAGCCGTCAGCCCGAGGACGAGCGCATCCTGCAGCTTCTCGCGAACGCGTCGAGCGACGAGGAGACGCTGCCCCAGCCCTGACCCGCGTACGGGCCGGTCCCCGGCCCCAAGGGCGGACCAAGCCCAGCGTTTGCACCCCCGGCCATGATGCCGACGAGCTCAAACACCCTTGAACACCACCTCGCCCCCGCGGCCGAACAGGCCGCGGCGGGCTTTTCCACGCCGGCCGGTACGCCCTGGCGCACCCTGGCGCTGACGGCGGCGCTCGCTGGAGGTAT
>JBGTFI010000114.1:0-9096 GCA_041747335.1 Phycisphaeraceae bacterium
TAGTGCAATCCCGTCGGGCGGGTGTGGCGAGGAGCCGTCGTGCGAGGGTCTTGCGGGCGCGCCCCGTCACGACAGGGTGGGCGGGCTTGGCCGGGCCTGTTGCCGCACCTAGCCGTGGAGCTTCTGTGCGTCGGCCTCGTCCAGCAGGTCTTTGACGTGTTCGACTTCGGTCGCCTGGCGGAGGAACTTTCGGAACGTGTCCTTCTGGAGGTTGGAGAAGATGTTCTCCATGGCCTGAAGGTGTTCGTCGGGTTTGTCTTTGGGGGACAGCAGCAGGACGATGCTGTAGACAGGGGCGCGGTCGAGGGCGTTGAAGTCGACGCCCTGGTGGCTGACGCCGATGGCCGCGGCCATGCGCTTGATGCGTTCGTGCTTGACGTGAGGGACGGCCACACCCTTGCCGAAGCCCGTGGAGCCTTTTTTCTCGCGGTCGAGGATGAGCTTGAGCAGCTCCTCCTGGAGCGAGGCATCGACGGCCGAGGCGTCCACGAGCGCCTGGACGAGCTCGCGGATCGCGTCGTCGCGTTCGGTGGCCTTGAGCTGGGGGAGGATCGCCTGGGGTTCCACGAAGTCGGTGAGTTTCATGACTTGATTTCCTGGGGCCTGGGGCGGATGCCCGGCCGGTGTCTCGTTGACGCGCCCTGAGTGAGTTCCGGCGAGTCCGTCCGCGCGGAGGCCGCGGTCAGGGGGCGTGGTCAACCGGCCAAGTGCTTGCGGTTGCGGAGCTTCTCCTTGTGGTCGGTGAGCATACGTTCGAGCTTGTCGACCGCTTCATCGATGCAGGCGTAGACGTCGGTGCCGGAGATCTTGACGATCGAGGGGTCGGAGCGTTCAACGTGGACGATGACCTCCAGTTCGTGGACCTGTCCGCCCTTGTCGATGATGACCTCGATGGAGGAGATGCGATCGTAATATCGCGTCAGCTTGGTCACCTTGTCGCCGGCGTACGCGCGGATGGCGTCGGTGATTTCCATGTGCCTTCCGCTGACGATCAGATCCATGGGGGCGGTCTCCGGTTCGCGGCGTCCGGGCCGCGTGGGGTGGTCGGGGCCATTATGCCGATCCCGCGCCGCGCGTCTAGGCGGTGCGGGATCTCAGGGCGACGGCGGGTTCGGGTTCCTTCTCGTCGGGGAGGGCTTGGATCTGCTGGCTTGGGGGGATGATCACCCCTCCGCTGACGACGAAGCGCAGGGCTTCATCGATGGTGATCGGAAGGTCGATGGTTTCGGCCCGGGGAACGGTGATGACGTACCCGGTGAACGGCGTTGGCGAGCTTGGGATGAAGACGGTGACGCACTCGGAATCGACGCGGTCCTGGATGTCGCGCATGGTGTCGCCCGTCATGAACCCCATGGACCACAGGCCAAGACGGGGGTACTGCACGGCGACGACGTTGCTGAACTGGAGCTTCTTGGTTTCGTCGCCGAACAGGAAGTCCGTGACCTGCTTGACGTAGGGGTAGACCTGCTTGAAGAGCGGGACGCGCTGGAGCCACTCCTCGCCGCGGGCGTAGACCCGCCTGCCGATGAAGCTTCCAACCAGACGCCCGGCGAGGTAGATCAGGACGATCGCCACCAGCAGCCCGATGAGGTCCATGATGACCCAGTTGCCGATGGTGATGGAGTTCCACCACCGTTCCAGGGCACGCTCGCGGGCGACGGATTCGATGAACGGCCGCATCGCCTGGCGGCGAAGGCTGGGCGCGCCATCGGGACCGGGGCGGTTCCAGTTCTCACCGTGTTCCGCGGCGCCGGCTTCATCCCGGGGGCTCCACTCGGCGCGGAGGTCGGAGAGCTCGGGATTCTCGAGCAACTGGATCTGCGCCCAGGTGTAGTCCCGTGGATCGTCGGCGGCAGGCCAGGGACTGGTGACAATGACGAATTTTCGGATGCCCGCATTGATCGGACCGGCGATCCGATCATCCACGAACTGGTAAGCCGCGATCAGAATCCAGATCGTCAGCACCGTCGGCAACAGGATCGCCAAGCCTCGGACGAAGAACGTCTTGAAGTGGCCGATCTTGCGCCGGGTTCTGACTTCGGGAGCGGGTGTGGGGAGCATGGGGATGCCAGCCTGACGGCGGGGCGGGGCGCCTCTCGAGCGGGCGCGCCTGAACCACCTCTAGAATAGGTTACCCCCCCAAGGGGGTCAATGAAGCGATTCGGAGCCGCTGCAAGGGAACATATCGGCCGGCGCCGGCGGAGGGTGGAGACGGGAGGGGGACGGGTGCCTGTGGCAAAGGCTCTGCGTGCCACAGCGACGGGTGGCTGGGGCAGAGGCTCTGCGCCGCACCAGAGTCTTACGAATGTTCTGGAGACGCTCCCGGCAGCACCCCACGCAACCTCACTCCACCGGCAGGCGCAACCGCTCCACCGCCGTCAGCGCCTGGGGGACGGCCACCTGTGCCTGTCCCAAGGCAGTCGGAAGGATGCGCACCCCGCCGAAGACGATGAAATCCCTCCCATCGACGATGGCGACGGCGTCGTCGTGGGGCAGGGTCATCGGTTCGATGCGGGCGACGGTGAGTGTGCGGGTGTCGAGCAGCCTCGCGTCGGCGAGTTCGACATCCCGGCCGTCGCGTTCGGACTCTCCCCCGGCGGCGATAAGCCAACGACCGACCCTCCCCAGGCAGTGGTCGGCCATCCCGCCGAAGAGGTTCAAAGAGGGGCCTTCCTCGAGGACCGACCGGTTGGAATCCGACAGATCGACAATCCACGTCTGCTGGCTGGTCAGTCCGCCGGAGGTCTCCTGCCCACCGACGATCCAGACCCTCCAGTTGGGCAGGGCCGCGATGCGCAGGTCGTCGCGCGGCGCGGGGAGCTTCGCGCTGAGCATCCGGCTGAAGCCTGAGAAGGGGTTGACGACCTCCATGCTCGCCTGCCCGTGCCCGCCGACCACGATGACGCGGCCGTCCATGAGCAGAGCCGAATCGTGGGCGGCGCGGTTGGCCCGAAGTCGAATGAAGGTATCCCACCCGCCGGTTTCGGGGTTGAAGACCCCCGCGCGGGGGCCGCCGATGATGATGGCTCTGCCGTCGGGCAGGAGGTGCCCGGTGGCGTGCCCGGCGGCGGCGAGCATGTTGGGCAATTGCGTGACCTGCCGCTTCTCGAGGTCGATCAGCTCCGCGGTGTGGGTGGCGCGGAGGTTTCCGGGGTATTGGCCGGTCTGCCCCCCCGCGACGAGGATGCGCCCGTCCGGCAGCGTCACCTGGGCGTGGAAACACCTTCCGAGGTGGAGTTTGAGGGAGGATTCCCAGCGATCCTGGTCCAGCTCGTAGACCTGGATCGCATCGGTGGCGGCGCCCGCCTGGTTGATGCCCCCGGTGATGACCGCCCGGCGATCGGCGCGGGAAGCGGCGGCCGCCATGACGCCCTGGGGCATTTCGGCCAGGCGCTCCCAGCGGAGGGCGGCGGCGACGGCGGCGACATCCTCCTGATCCTGCGCCACAGAGCACGGCGCGAGGCAGGTCACCACGGTCAGGAGGAGGATTGCCCCGGTCGTTCTCATGGAGGAATCTTAGGCCCAGGGGACCGTCCCATTCCTGTGATCGGTCAGCGCTGGCCTTCGGTCAAGAGCGTCCAGTTGTCGGTCCGGAAGGGGGAAGCGGGCAGGCCCTGGGCGTTCATGAGGTTGGGCTGGGCATCGTCGCGCCAGGCGTAGCGCACGGCCACGGGGTTCTTCACACCCTCCGCCCGGACCAGGACGCTGTGCTCCCCGGTGGTGTCGATCTCCGCTGCCGCGTCGACGAACTTCATGTCCCCCCCGGCGACCTGGAAGTGGGTGGGGGGTTGGCCGTCGCGGGTGGCCAGTCCCGTCCCGAGCGAGCGTTCGTGGAAGTGGATGCGGATGCGATCCCCCTCGAGGGTGAAGTGTTCGTAGAGCGGGCCGCTGTGGACGAGGTTCGTGCGGCCGTAGGTGTTGGCGATCGCCCACAGGGCCAGGCGCTTTCCGACATCCTGCTTGTTGCCGGGGTGGATGTCGGCGGGGTTTCCGATGTCCATGGTCACGGCCATGCCCGTGGCGGGGAGGGCGAGGGCCTTGAGCTGGGCTTCCCAAAGCTCGGCGCAGAGGCGCGGATCGTTGTTGCCGTAACGGAAGGGGGCGAGCTGGACGAAGAGGAATGGGAACTCGCCCTGCCCCCAGTCGTCGCGCCAATTGCGGATCATCGCGGGGAAGAGGGACTGATACTGCCAGGCCCTTCCGACATTGGACTCGCCCTGATACCAGATGGCCCCGGCGATGCGATAAGGGATGAGCGGGGCGATCATGCCGTTGTAGAGGACGGCGGCGCGGTTGGGGTGGTCGCCGGGGTCGGCGCGGCGGCGTTCGACGATGGGCTTGAACATGTCGTTCGCTTCGAGCACTTCCAGCCGCGTCCAGGCTTCGCAGAGGGTGCCGCCCCAGGAGGTGTTGATGATTCCGATGGGGCGGGCGAGATGATGCTGAAGCTGCCTTGCGAAGTGGTACCCGACGGCGGAGAACTCGGCGACGGTGTCCGGAGTGGCGATCTGCCACTTCCCAGTGACGTCATCCTTGGGATCGTTGGAAGCGGCGCGCTGGACGTTGAACATGCGGATCATGGGGTGGTTGCCGCCGTCGATTTCCGCCTGGGCACGGGCGGACTGCTTGATCGTCCACTGCATGTTGGACTGGCCGGAGGCGATCCAGACCTCCCCGGCGATGACGTTCTCGATGCGCAGGGTGTTCGTGCCGGTGACGACCAGGGCGGCGCGGGTTCCCAGGGGGATGGGGTCCAGCGTGACCTTCCACCGGCCGTCAGGCCCCGCGGCGACGGCTGCCGAGCGTAGCTCACCCAGTTGGACAGTGACCTCTTCGCCCGGCTCGGCCCATCCCCAGACGGGCAGGGGCGCGCCGTGTTGAAGGACCATGTGGTCGCCGAAGATGGCAGGCAGACGGACCGCGGCGCGGGCGGAAGAGGTGGAAAAACCAATCAAAGCCGCAAGACAGACGGCGAGGGAAACGATGAATCGGCGCATGACAATCCCTTCTCCAGGATGGGGTAAGAACGTGCGGTGAGATGATAGCAGGGAGGCGGGGGGGGGGCCGGGGTCTGGGGTCTGGTAAAACGGCGCGAGGTCGTGGGCATTGAGATCCAGGGTCCAAGACCCAAGACTCGAAACTCCAGACTCCAGACTCACGACTCACCTTCCCGGTTCGGCGGGTCTTTGGGCGTCGAGTCGGCGGCGCATGGCCTGGGCCTGCTGAAGCAGTTCGTCGGATTTGGCCTTCTGCCCCGCCTCATCGAGGGCGCGGGCGTAGCTGGTGGTGAGAACGACAATCAGTTCGTGGTCGGGTCCAAGTTTGGCCTGTGCAATGGCGAGCGCGCGTTCGAAGCGTGGGAGGGCCTGCTGGTATTGTTCCCGCGCGACGTCGAGATCGGCCAGGGCGCTGAGGGTCGATCCGACGTCGAGGTGATCCTGGCCGAGGGTTTTCTCCTCGATCGCGAGTGCCTGGGCGTAGGATTGCTGGGCGAGTTCGAGTTCGCCCTTGGCTTCGCGTGCGGCGCCGATGGCTTTGAGAAGACGGGCGTGGGTGATGTGCTGATCGCCCATGGTGGCTTTGATGAGTTCCTGGGCCTGTCCGTAGAGAACCAGGGCGTCATCGAGGTTTCCGGCTTCGATGTTGACGATGCCCATGGCGGCGTAAAGGCGGGCCAGGACCATCGGATCGGGCTGGGCCTGTCGTTCGACGATCATGATGGCGCGCATGTAGCTCTGAAGGGAGGCGGGGTAGTCCTTGGCCAGGGCGTGGGCCTTCGCGAGCTCTTCGGAGAGTTCGGCCACCTCCGCCGAGGTGGGGCCCGAGCGTTTCACGGAGAGGTCCAGGGCGCGCTTGAGGCGCGCCTTGGCTTCGTCGGCGCGGCCGAGCCTGACCAGGCACAGACCACTGCTTCGCAGGCAGCGCAGGACGGACTCGCTCTCTTCACCGTAGGCGCTGGTGTAGACGGCCATGACGCGGTCGTAGAGGGGCAGGGCATCGGCGAAGCGCCCGGTGCCTGCGTAGATCTGGGCGAGGTTGAACTCGGCGTTGGCGACGGTGGGATCGGTGGGCCCGCGCGTGGCGCGGAGGATTTCGAGGGCGCGGAGGTACATCGGTTCGGCGCGGTCGACCTCGCGCAGGGTGGCGTGGATGGCGGCGAGCTGGCTGAGGGTCGCCCCGAGGCGGACGTCGTTGGGCGGGAACTTCTCGGCTTCGGTCAGGGCCAGCGTGAACTGGCGCTTGGCCTCGTCCATGTTGCGATCCTGGATCGCCTGGGCGCCGGCCTGGATGTAGCCTTTCCACTCTTCCTCGCCCGCGGACGCGGGGCGTCCCGGCACGAGGAGGACCAGCGCGAAGGCGGCGAGCGCGATGACGGCCGGCGCGGGACGGCGGTAACGGCCGTAGGCAGGTTCAGGCGTGGGGCGGGTGACCATGATCTTCCTGACGTGAAAACAGGCGGGAGTATCGGGATTCACACTCCGGATATGATACCCCTTCGGCTGCGCCGGATCGACCGCACGGCCGCGGGAGGGTTAAATGGGCGTGATGAGGGCGTGTTGAGGGTTCGATACGGATGAAGCTTTCGGAAGCGATCAAGGATGACGGACTCGGTGAGACGGTGCGAGGGATTGTGTCCGCGCAGGCGGTGACGGACCTTCATACGCACTGCTACGCCCCGGCGTTCGGGGCCTCCCCCGTGCCGGGGGGGCTGCTGCTGTGGGGGATCGACGAACTGGTGACGTATCATTACCTGATCGCCGAGGCCTTTCGCGCCCGCCCGCCGTGGGAGACGCCCTATGAGCGGTTCTGGGGTTGGAGCAAGCCCGCGCAGGCGGACTACATCTGGCGGACGCTCTTCGTCGAACGCACCCCGCTGAGCGAGGCCTGCCGCGGGGTGGTGACGACGCTCACGCGCCTGGGGCTGGACCCCAACGAGGAGACGCTCGAGCCTTACCGCCGCTGGTTCGCCCAGCGCGAGCCGGACGCCTACATCGATCAGGTGATGGATGTCGCGGGGGTCGATCTCATCACCATGACCAACGAGGTCTTTTCCGATCACGAGCGCGCGATGTGGTTGCGCGGAGCGTACCGGACGGAGGATCCGCGTTTCGCGGCGGTGCTGCGGATCGACCGCCTGCTCAACGAGACCCCCGCGGCGCTGGCGCTGCTTCACGAGTGGGGGTACGCGACGCATCCGGAGGTCGGCGCCGGGACGATCGAACAGGTCCGGCGGTTTCTGTCGGACTGGATCGACCGGATGCGGCCGGCGTACATCGCCACGAGCCTCGATTCGTCGTTCACCTACCCGGATTCCGAGCATCCCGACCGCGACCGGATCATCCGCCATGCGCTGATGCCGGTTCTGCGGGAGCGGGGTCTGGCGTGGGCGCTGATGATCGGGGCGCGGCGGGGGGTGAACCCGCTCCTGCGCGAGGGGGGCGACGCGTCGGGAAGGGCGGACATCACGGCGGTGACAAACCTGTGCGGGGCGTTCCCGGACAACCGGTTCCTGGTGACGATGCTCGCGCGTGAAAACCAGCACGAACTCTGCGTGGCGGCGAGGAAGTTCGGGCAGCTCATGCCCTTCGGGTGCTGGTGGTTCCTGAACAATCCCTCGCTGATCGAGGAGATCACCCGGATGCGTCTGGAGCTGCTGGGGACGAGCTTCATCCCACAGCACTCCGATGCGAGGATTCTCGATCAGCTCATCTACAAGTGGGACCACTCACGCGCGGTGCTGGCGAAGGTGCTGACGGAAAAGTACGCCGACCTTCAGCGCGCGGGGCGCAAGGTGACGCGGGCGCACATCGAGCGGGATGCCGCGTGGCTGCTTCGCGGCCAGTACCGGGCGTTCGTGGGGATGGGGGAGCGGTGAGGGAATGTGGTTGACGAATGCACGAATGCACGAATGACGAATGACGAATGCACTTAGCGCGGCCGCGCTGCACTTGGTCGCAACCAAACAGGAGAATCAAGAATCAGTGGGGCGGGCGTCTCGCCCGCCGTCAGGCCGAAGGCCTGAAAAGACAACACATTGCGACAGATCCTCGGTGGGAATTTGCGGCTTCGCCGCAAAGGCGGGCGAGACGCCCGCCCCACTGTCCAAAAGTATTCGTCAGGAAAATCTTGTCAGGAAAACAAGATCCTGGATGATATCAACGAATGCACGAACCAAGGCACCCATGCAGTTGTCCCGACTCCAGACCCAAGACTCCAGACCCAAGACTCACAGCCTCTTCCTCGTCATCGCCTGGCGGATGCTGCGGTCGGCGTCCTTTTTCTTCATGTCTTCACGCTTGTCCGACTGGCGCTTGCCGCTGCACACGCCGATCTCCAGCTTCACCTTCCCGCGCACGAAATACATCGCCAGCGGAATCAGCGTAAACCCCTTGGCCCCGGTCGCGGTAAGAAGCTTGGCGATCTGCCGCTTGTGCGCCAGCAGCTTCCGCGGGCGCTTGGGTTCGTGCCCCAGCGGCCCGGCCTGGGCGTAGGGCGAGATGTCCACGTTGTAAAGAAACATCTCCCCCGTCGCCGGCTCCACCCGCGCGAAACCCTCTCCCAGCGACACCTGACCCGCCCGGATGCTCTTGACCTCGCTGCCAAGAAGCACCAGGCCCACCTCCAGCGACTCATGAACGTGATAATCGTGATGCGCCCGCCGGTTGGCGATGCGTGGTTCATGCGCGGCGTCACGTTTACCCTTGGCCATCGAAGGCTATCCTAATCCCCAGTGGGGCGGGCGTCTCGCCCGCCATCAGGCCGAAGGCCTGAGATGACAAGAGATTGACACGGGAGGAGGAGAACGGGTTTGCGGCTTCGCCGAAAAGGCGGGCCAGACGCCCGCCCCACTGCTGCTGCCTTTTCGTCATTCGGATTTCGTCATTCGACATTCCCCCCTCAACCTACTTTCCCACACAGAACCGCGCGAACACCCGCCCGATCACCTCATCGGGCGACATCCGGCCCCCCAGCCCCGCCAGTTCATCCAGCGCCGCGCGGAGCGCCCCCGCGATCAACTCCGGGCCATCGAGCGAAGCATCATCCCTCTGACGCTCCACCCGCGCCATCCCCTCCGCCAGCGCCTCCCGCGCCGCG
>JBGTFI010000115.1:0-7837 GCA_041747335.1 Phycisphaeraceae bacterium
CCTGAAATGACAACACCCTGCGGTAGCTCCCGAGCCCAAGAAACTTGCGGCTGCGCCGCAAAGGCGGGCGGGACGCCCGCCCCACTGATTCCTTTCTCTTTCCCTCTACTCGTCCTTCACCTCGACCACGTTCTTCCTGGCCGCGTCATAGAGGTAGCACTTGCCCGGTTCTTCCTGGCGCGTGGGCTTGTGCGAACCGTCGCAGTAGGGCAGGTTCTGGGTCAGTCCGCAGGCGCAGATCCACACGCTCTTTTCCTGGGGTTTGACCTCGATCGGGCCGGTCGCGTCGTGTCGTATGAGTCTGGGCATGGGGTGTGTTCCGGGTTGTGTATTGCGTGTTGAGGGTTCATCACTTTGCGGCCAGTGGTTTTTCGCCCTCGGTGGTGGCGATGACGACCGCGCCGCAGGAGTCGGAGAAGATGTTGACGGCGGTGCGGCACATGTCCAGCGGGCGATCGAAGATGAACAGCAGCCCCATGCCCGCCACGAGCAGCGGGGCATCCGGGGGAAGCTGGTTCTGCACCGCCTGTAGGATGACGATGATCGCGACCAGCGACGCCGCCGGGACGCCCGCCACGCCGATGCTGGTCAGCAGCGCGACGATCACGATCATGAACTGCTGGGCCACCGTGAGGTCCACCCCGAACGCCTGGCAGATGAAGATCGCGGCGACACACTCGTACAAGGCGGTGCCGTCCATGTTGACGGTGGCGCCCAGGGGGAGGGTGAAGCTGGCGATCTTGTTGGAGACGCCGGCGCGCTCCTCGGTGCACTCCATCGTCACCGGGAGCGTTGCGGAGCTTGACGCGGTGCTGAAGGCCGTCATCAGCGCCGGGAGCATCGCCTTGTAATGCCGCCCCGGCTTGACCTTCGCGACGAATCGCAGGATCAGCGGCAGCGTGATGAGCATGTGAATCAGCAGCGCCGCCAGGGCCACGCCCGCGAAGCTGACGATCCCGGTGAGGAACTCCGCGAAGCGGGCATCGGGCTTGAGCTTGGCGTACTGCTCGGCGAAGGTCGCGGCCAGCAGCCCCATCACACCAATCGGAGCGATCATCAGGACCAGATCCGTGATCTTGAGCGTGATGTCGTAGACGCCTTCGGTGAAGCGGACGAGCACCTGTTTGGCCTCGGTGTTCAGCCGCACCAAGAAAAAGCCCGAGACCAGTGACACGACGATCAAGCCCAGAAGGTTCCCGCCGACCGCCGCGCCGAAGATGTTGGGGGGGATCATCTCCCGGAAGACGTTAAGGAAATCGCTGGCGGTGGCGTCACCGGCCCGTCCTTCCACGTCGGCCTGGGCCTCGGCGAAGGCCGAAAGGTCGCGTCCCACGAGGATGCCCTGCCCCTGGCTGTTGATGCCCGGTTGCACAAGGTTCACCAGCGTCTGCCCGACGAGGATCGCCAGCAGCGAGGTCGTGGCGTAGTAGAGCAGGGTCTTGCCGCCCAGCCGGCCGAAGCCCGGGCCGGTGCCGATGTTCACCACCGCCAGTACGATCGAGCTGACCACCAGCGGGACAATGATGAGCTTCAACCCCTGGATGAACAAATCGCCGAGTAGGTCGAAGAACATGTACAGGCCGGTGCGGGTGGCGATTCTGGCCGCGGCCACGCCCGCCTGCTCCGGGTCGATGTCCGGCGGAAGCTGCCTGACCGCCCACCATCCGATCAGCCACCCCGCCAGCGCCCCCAGCACCAGCCCCAGAAAGATCTGCCAGTGCAGCTTCCAACGCCACAGCGCCCAAAGCGGCGGCCGGGAAGGTGTCGCGGTGGCCTTGGACATGCGGGGGAGATGGTAACGCAACGGACGGAGATGGGGAAGCGGCACGAATGGCTAGCAACTCAGATGAGAGGGCGGAAAATCAGTCTCACCCTATCATGAGCTAACGCAGGCAGGATCGAAGTCTGAAGCCCCGTTGCTGCCCGCCCGAGAGTCATCCGATCCTGTCGCGAATCAGGGTGTCGCACTCCCTGGGGCATCACCCCAAGATAAGACGACTTCCATGTGTGATGTCTGGCGTGTGGCGATCGTCCGCAATCGGCGATCCTCCCTCACCTGGCCACCTTCTTCCGCGGGCGGCTTCGTAGCGTCAGCTCCGGCTCCTTGATCCCTACCGTGTGGTGCGGCGGGACCGAGCGGGTGATGAACACCGATCCGTTCACCACGCACCCCTCCCCGATGACCGTCTCCCCGCCCAGGATGATCGCGTTGGCGTAGATCGTCACGTCGTCCTCGATCGTCGGGTGGCGCTTTCGGCCGCGCCACGCCTGCCCGCCCTTGGTCGAGAGCGCGCCGAGCGTCACGCCCTGGTAGAGCTTGACGCGCTTGCCAATGACGCAGGTCTCGCCGATGACCACACCCGTCCCGTGGTCGATGAAGAACGACTCGCCGATCTGCGCGCCGGGGTGGATGTCGATGCCCGTTTCGTTGTGGGCGTACTCGGTCATCATCCGCGGCACCAGCGGGACGCCGAGGTTGTACAGCTCGTGCGCCACGCGGTAGGTGAAGATCGCGTCCACGCCGGGATAGCAGAAGATCGTCTCGTCCGTGTTGCTGGCGGCCGGATCCCCATCGAACGACGCCGCCACGTCCGTCGCCAGCAGCCGGCGGATCTCCGGGATGCGCTCGAGAAACGCCTCGGTGATGTCCTTCGCCTTCTCATCGCAGTGGTCGCACGCGTCGCCCCGCCCGCGTTCCACCTGGTTCTCCGTGTAACGCAGGGCCGCCCGAACCTGCTCGTAGAGCAGGGTGCGCAGCTCCAGCAGCATGTCGCCGATGTGGTAGCTGATCGTGTCGCCGGTCAACCGGCGGTCGTCGAAGAACCCGGGGAAGACAATCCGCCGCATCACCTCGATCACCTCGACGGTCCTCGCCCGGCTGGGGAGGAAGGTGGCGTCGAGGTGCTGGGTGTGGCGGTGGGCGTGGTAGCTCTCGACGATGCGGGCGATCAGCCCTTCAAGGTGCGAGCGGTCGGAATCGTGGGGAGGCGTCATGGGAGTGATGGTAGGCGCGGAGCAATAGCGGGGGAAGTAAAACGGCCCGTCCGAAGACGGGCCGCGTGGTGAGACTGGCCTGCGGCGACGAGGCCGCGCGATGGATTGCTTGAACCCCGATGCAAAGTGGGTGCGATACCCGGTCGTCCCGGCCTTCCACTCAAAGGAGGCTTGACCTTCGCGCCGATGACTCGCTCCCGTTGGGTTCAGTAGGCTCAGGCAAAACGACCATCGTGAGCCGCGACCCGTCGGTTCGCAGGCAATCTTCACTTGTCACGCCCCCATTGTACCCTGCAACCGCTTCAAGACCATAGCCGGGGGCGAAAATCCATCCCCCGCAGGGTCCGCTACTGCGGACCCATCCCGCTGCGTTCAGGGTGGCCCCAGGCATGGTCCGCAATAGCGGACCCTACCGCCCCGCCATCAGCGAGCGAAGTTTCACGGCCGCGGCCCGGATGTCGCCCACCCGGTCCTCCCCCGCCTCACGCTCGATGACCATATTCCCCATAAAATCATTCTTGGCAAGAATTTGCATGAACTCCACCCAGTCCACCTCCCCCGTCCCCACCACCACTTCGCTGCCCCACTGCCCCGGCGTCTTCGTCCGGATCGCGTCCTTGATGTGAACCTGCATCACCCGGGGCATCAGCTCCCGCAAGGCCGCGATCGGGTCGCCCTTGTCGTAGAGGATCATGTTCGCAGGGTCGAAGTTGATCCCCACGTTGTCCCGACCGAACCGGTCGAGGAAGTGATTGAGGTGCTCGGCCGTCTCCTGACCGGTCTCGAACAGAAGCGTCAACCCGTGGTCCGCGAACAGGTCCGCGATTTGCTGAAGCCGCTTGAGGAGCTTCCCGTACGCGGGATCATCAGGATCCTCCGGAAGGAACCCCGCGTGCGTGCTGACCAGGTCCACCTCCATCAGATTCGCCGCCCTGGCCGCCGCCTGGGCGACCTCCCAGTTCTCGTCCCAGGCATCGTCGGGAACGAACCCGCCCGTCCTGCGGATCGAATCAAGCGACGAGTAATCCTCCTGCACCGCGCCGAACATGCCCGACACGATGCGTCCGCCGATCCCCTCGAGCTTCGCCCGCACGCCCTCGAGCGCGCCGGGATCATCCCGATGGGCGCTCAGGGCAAGCTGCACGTCCTTCAACCCCGCGGCATGGACCTTCGCGACCAGATCCTCCGCGCCGCGCGCCTGAAGCGACCAACTGCATACGCCGATCTGCTGAGAAGTCAGTGGTGTCATGGGAGAGGAAGTGGTTGGGGGTTAGAGAATGGGAAAATGACGAATGACGAAATCCGAATGACGAAACAAGACACCCCGACACGCGACACCACCACACCCTACACCCCACACCCTACACCCTGCTAAAGGTGTTTCTCGATGAACTCCACCGCGCCGCCCACGGTCTTGACGCCCAGCGCGCCCTCTTCGTCCATCTCGATATCAAACTCCTCCTCAAAGGCCGCGATCAGCTCGACGCTCTGCATCGACTCCGCCCCCAGATCCTCCACGAAGCGGGAGGTCGGGGCAATGCGGCCCTGGTCGATCTTGAGGGTCTTGGCGACGACTTGCCTGACGCGATCGGTAACGCTCGACATGGTGTGGCCTCGCTTTCCGGATAGAGCAACGGATCGCCGAGACACGGGTCACGCCTCGGCGAGGATGCGGCTGAAGTTCTGACGGGCGCTTTGCCTTCCGGCCTCGACGATCCGCCGTCGCAGACGTTTCAGCCGCGTGGCGACGGTCGCATCGATGAGCTTGTCGCCCACGCGCAGCTTCAGCCCGCCGATGAGAGAAGGATCCCGGTGCGGGCGGACGACGACTTTCCTGCCCAGAGCCTCCCCCAGCGAGGCGCTCAGGCGATCCACTTCGCCGCCGTGCATCTCGCGGGCGGTGTAGGCCTCGACCTCCAGCGCCCCGTGCAGCTCGTCGTACACCTGCTTGAACGCGAAGATGATCCCCGGCGCCAGCGCCAGGCGGTTCTTGCGGCTGAGCATGAGCAGAAAGCGGTGAATCAGCTCGTTCACCCGCCCCTTGAAGATGTTGTCCACGATGCGGTCTCGCTCGTCGGCCGCCAGTCCGGGGGAGGTCAGCAGCCGGCGTAGCTGGTGCTGCTTGCGCAGCACCTCCGCCAGCTCGATGACCTGGTCGGCCACCTCCTCGAGCACGCCTTTTTCCTCCGCCAGCTCGACCAGCGCGCGGGCGTACGTCTTGTGGATCGACTCGATGCGGAAGAGGTTCGGATCGACGCGATCGTGCTCGGTGAAGGCTTCGGTCATGGGAGACTCAGGGGTATGCGAGTGTTAATTCCAGTTCCGGGTAGGTCAGGCCTTGGCCTGACAGCAGGTGTCGTGTACGCCGGTTGTGTCAGGCCAAGGCCTGACCTGCGAACTGGGGGAACACTGGCGGACAAGCCGCCAGTGGCACCCGGTGGGCGTACTCAATGCTGCCGCGTGCGGCCGAGTTCGGCCAGCGTCTGATCAATCAGATTCTTCTGGTCCTCGGCGGTGATTTCGCGCTCCAGGATCCGCCCGGCGATGTGCGTGGCGACCAGCCCGGCCTCGGCGTACAGTTCGTTGATCGCCCGCTGTTTGGCGGCGGTCATCTCGCTCTCGGCCCGCTGACGGATCAGCGTGATCTCCGCTTCGGTCTGCTGGCGAAGCTGCTCAGCCACACGACGCGCATCATCCCTGCTCTTGTCAATGAGCTTTTGCCCCTCCTGCTGAGCGGCTGCGAGGCGCGTGCGGTACTCCTTGAGTGTCTCCTCAGCCCGCTGGGCGGCCTGCTCGGCCTGTTCAAGGTCGCTGCGGATCTTGCCCTCGCGCGCCTGGATGCCCTCGAGAATCTTCGGCCAGGCCTTGGCCTTGAGCACGAAGAAGACCGTCAGGAACACCACGATCGCCGCGATGCCCTGATACAGGGTTCCCGCGAAGGGATTCGCGCCGCCTTCCGCACCGGCGGCCAGCGCGGGAGCGGCAGGAGCGAACACGAGGAGAACGGAAAGCACACGATTCATCATGACCTCATCTCTCAGGGATTCCCGGCGGCACGCCTAGCCGCCGCGAGTGGGCGGCGGCGAGGCGCACGGCCGGGGCCGTGCGGGTGCGAATCTTACATCATCCCCCGTAGGTCAGGCCTTGGCCTGACAGTTCGTCGTCCGGCACAGCCGGACCTACTTCAGCGCCACCAGCAGCGTCACCACCACGCCGAACAGCCCCACGCCTTCGATCAGCGCCGCCGAGAGCAGCATCGCGGTGAAGATCTGGCCGCCCGCTTCGGGCTGACGGGCGATCGACTCAGTCGCCGAGCTGCCGATGTTCCCGATGCCCCGGGCCGCGCCCATCACCACCAGCCCCGCGCCGATCGCGGCGCCGAACCACGCGGTGGTGTTCCCCGCGGGGAAGAACCAAGTCCCGGCCGAAGCGCCCTCGTGGGCATCCTGCGCCAGCGCCGGGGTGGCGACCAGCAGCATCAACGCGACCGTCGCAAGACCAACGTACTTCATCATCACAAGACTCCTCAAACGGTTCGACGCGGCAAGGTCGCATCGGCTTGATTACCCCCATCCCTCGCGGGCACGGCCGGCCGCCTCACTCAACCGGCAGGGGGTCTAAGATTCAGGTTTCGCTCAGTGCCCTGCCGCGTGCGAGCGGCCCAGCGGAACGGCCTTGGTCTGGTCCACCCCTTCGGGCGTCGCGTGCGGCAGGTTCTCGCGGATCGCATTCTCATAGCTGTCATGGCTGTCGTGCCCGTGGTGCTCACCATGCTCTTCGTGCCCCTCATGGTGATGGATCACCAGTTGCCCCAGGAACAGGCACGAGAGGAACGTGAAGATGAACGCCTGGATGAACGCCACCAGCAGCTCGAGGAAGTAGACCGCGATCGTCCCGAGCAGCGGGATGATCGCCAGGCCGTGGCCGACCGCGCCCAGCCCCGTCGCCAGCGCCACCACGAACCCCAGCAGTGTTGCGACGATGATGTGCCCGCCCGTCATGTTCGCAAAGAGCCTCAGCGCGAGTGCGAAGGGCTTGACGAACGTGCCCAGAATCTCCACCGGGACCATCACCGGCCACATGTACACCGGCGCGCCGCCCGTCAGGTGCTTGAGGAACCCGATCGGATCCCGCAGCAGCGCCGTCCCGTTGAACCACACAAAGGAAATCAGCGCCAGCGCCCCCGTCACCCAGATCGACTGCGTGGCCGTGCCGCCGATGCCGTAGTAGTGCCCATGCCCATCGCTGTTGATACGGAGCATGGCCGTGACATCCAGAATCGGCACCAGCCCCAGCAGGTTGTTGATCAGAATGAACCAGAAGAACGTCCAGAGCATCGGCGTGAAACGGTCGGTCTCGTGGTGCAGGACGGGGCGGAAGACCTGATCCCGCAGATACAGGCAGATCGCCTCGACGATGTTCGCCAGCGTCCCGCGGGTCATGAGGTCTTCGAGGCTGCCGGTCTTCCCCTTCGCGATGCGGTCGGCCGCGTGGCGGATCACCAGCACCGTGATCAGGCCGCTGAGCACCAGCATGACCGTGACGTTGCTGATGTAGGGCTGTCCATAGATCTCCTTGTCCGTCACGTGCATGACGGGGTTCGCGGCCGCGAGGCTGGACATCAGGTTCATCGCGTCGATCATGAAAGCACCTTATGGGAAGACGACGCAGGCCCGGACCCGTGCCGCATCAGATGTCGCCCGACAAAGACGGATTCAATCGCCAGAAGCGGCAGGTACACGCTCACCAGCGTCAGCAGCACCACCTCCGCCCCCGCCTGGCCGAGCTTCACCATCGCCGCGGCCAGCGCCAGGCTCGTCGCCAGCCGCACGCCGACCAGCGC
>JBGTFI010000116.1:0-5713 GCA_041747335.1 Phycisphaeraceae bacterium
CCTGCTCGTCGAACGCCCGGGCGGCCCGGCGGTCCGGCCCTATCAGCCCGAAGGCATCTGGGAGGAGGCGACCTTCGGCAACAAGCGATACGAGCAGAGCAGCGGCGAAGACCTTTACCGGCGAAGCCTCTACACCTTCTGGCGGCGGATCATCGCCCCGCCGATGTTCTTCGACTCCGCCACGCGGCAGACCTGCTCGGTCAAACCCCCGCTCACGAACACGCCGCTGCACGCGCTGACCACCCTCAACGACATCACCTATGTAGAAGCCGCGCGGGCGCTTGCCCAACGTGCGATGCTCGCTGGAGCGTCCCCGCGCGAGCGAATTGTGACGGCCTTCCGCCTGGCGACGGCGCGAACCCCCTCGGGCGCGGATATTGATGTGCTTCAAGGCCGCCTGAACATACTTCAGGCGCATTACGCCGGCGATCGCGATGAGGCGCTGCGTTTGCTAGCCGTCGGCGTATCGCCCCGCGATGAGAACCTGGACCCCGTGGAGCACGCGGCCTATGCCGGGCTGTGCCTGCTCATCCTGAACCTCGACGAAACGCTTACGAAGTAGCCGCCATGAATCCGATGGTCGATTATCAGAGGCAGATCACGCGCAGGCTCTTCTTCGGCCGAAGCGCCGTGGGGCTGGGCGCCGCGGCGCTGGGAACGCTTCTCAATCCGCGCCCTGCCTGCGCCACCACGGACGCCTATCCGGGGGGCCCGCACTTGGCCCCGCGCGCCAAGCGGGTGATCTACCTGTTCATGAACGGCGCGCCCACGCATGTGGACCTCTTTGATTACAAGCCGGCGCTCGCGGACCTTCACGGCCAGCCCATCCCCGATTCGTACGTCGCCGGAAAGCGCTTCAGCACCATGACCGGCGACCCCAAGGGCAAGCTCATGCTCGCGCCCGTCGAGCCCTTCGCGCAGCGCGGCCGAAGCGGCGCGTGGGTCAGCGCCCTGATGCCCCATACCGCGGGGGTCGTGGACGATCTGTGCTTCATCAAGAGCATGCACACCGAGCAGGTCAACCACGCCCCGGCGGTGACGTTCTTCCTCACCGGGTCGGAGATGCCCGGCCGCCCGAGCATGGGCGCGTGGCTGACCTACGGGCTGGGGAGCGAAACACAGAACCTCCCCGCATTCGTGGCCATGACCTCCGTGACCAAGGGCACCACCTGCGGGCAGATCTTCTACGACTACTACTGGGGCAGCGGGTTTCTTCCCACGCGCCTTCAGGGCGTCAAGTTCCGCGGCGGGGGCGATCCGGTGCTTTACCTCTCCAACCCGCCGGGCATGAGCCGCGAGGTGCGCCGCGGGCTGCTCGATGACCTTGCGAAGCTCAACGAGATGCGCCTGGCGGAAGTGGGCGATCCTGAGATCTCGACGCGCATCGCACAGTACGAGATGGCCTACAAAATGCAGGCCAGCGTGCCCGAGTTGACCGACCTTTCCAGCGAGCCTTCGAGCGTTCTTGAGATGTACGGCCCGCAGGTGCATGAGCGCGGCACGTTCGCCTACAACTGCCTCATGGCAAGACGCCTGGCCGAGCGCGGGGTGCGCTTCATCCAGGTCATGCACGCGGGGTGGGACCAGCACAACAGCATCACCACCGAGCTCTACAACCAGTGCCGTGACACCGATCAACCCTCGGCGGCGCTGGTCAAAGACCTCAAGCAGCGCGGGCTGCTTGACGATACGCTCGTGATCTGGGGCGGGGAGTTCGGCAGAACGCCCTTCATCCAGGGGGATCTCAACGACCGCCCGCGCTGGGGCAGGGATCATCATCCCTATGCGTTCACGATCTGGATGGCCGGCGGCGGCGTGAAGCCCGGGTTCACGTACGGCGCGACGGACGACCTGGCCATGAGCGTCGTCGAGAACCCCGTCCACGTCCACGACTTCCAGGCCACGGTGCTTCACCAACTCGGCATCGACCACGAACAGCTCACCTACCGCTTCCAGGGCCGGCGCTACCGCCTGACCGATGTGCATGGGCGGGTGGTGAAGGACATCCTTGCCTGAATGACCTCTCCATCCTACGCCAGGATCCCCCGCACCACCTCCCCGTGAACATCGGTCAACCGGAAGTCGCGCCCCTGGTAGCGGAACGAGAGCTGTTCGTGGTTGAACCCCAGCAGGTGCAGGATGGTCGCCTGAAGGTCATGCACATGAACCGGGTCGCGGGCGACGCTGAAACCAAGCTCGTCCGATTCGCCGTAGGTCGTTCCGCCCTTGATGCCCCCGCCCGCCATCCACATGGTGTAGCAGTCGGGGAAGTGGTCGCGGCCGATGATCGCGCTGTCGGCGGTGCGCCCTTCGCGGAAGGGCGTCCTGCCGAACTCGCCGCCCCAGATGATGAGCGTCTCATCGAGCAGCCCGCGCTGTTTGAGATCCTTGATGAGCGCGGCCACGGGCCTGTCCATCGTCGCGCACTTGCTGGTCAGTCCGTCGCGCAGGTCCTCCTGCGGGCCGGTTCCGTGGAAGTCCCAGCCCCAGTCGAACAGTTGCACGAAGCGCACGCCCTGCTCGACCAGCCGCCGGGCGAGCAGGCAGTTGTTCGCCAGGCTCGAAGCGCCCGGCTGGGCGCCGTAGGCCTCCAGAATGTGCGTCGGCTCGCGTGAGATATCCATCACTTCGGGGACCGACACCTGCATCCGAAACGCCAGCTCGTACTGCGCGATGCGCGTGAGCGTCTCGGGATGTCCGAGGTCATCGGCCTGAAGCTGGTTGAGGTCGCGCAGGGCATCGAGGCTCGCGCGACGCATCGCGCGGTCCATGCCCGCCGGATCGGAGACGTACAGCACCGGATCGCCCGTCGAGCGGCACTGCACCCCCTGGTAGACCGACGGCAGGAATCCGCTGCCGAAGGAGTTTTTTCCGCCGTTGGGCTGCACGCCGCTGGAGATCAGCACGACGAATCCGGGCAGGTTCTCGTTCTCCGAGCCAAGCCCGTACGTCGCCCATGACCCCATCGAAGGTCGGCCGGGCCGGGGTGAACCGGTGTACACCAGCAGCTCCGCCGGCGCGTGGTTGAACTGGTCGGTGTGCATCGAACGGATCACGCACATCTCATCCGCCACGTCGTGCAGGTGCGGCAGCGCATCGGACATCCACACCCCGCTCTTCCCGTACCGGGCGAACTTGCGCGGCGTGCCCAGCAGCCGCGGCGTGCCGGAGGTGAACGCGAACCGCTTTCCCTTGATGTACTCATCCGGGCAGAGCGTGCCGCTGAGCTCGACGAGTTTCGGCTTGTAGTCGAACAGGTCCAGGTGCGGCGGCGAGCCAGTCATGTGCAGATAGATGACGCGCTTGGCCTTCGCGGGGAAGTGCGGCGCTTTGGGCGCCAGAGGATTGATCGTCGCCGCGGCCGAAGCCCTCGGAGCGCCCGGCCCGGCTATCGTCGCCAGAGCCATCGCGCCAATGCCCGCCTGCGACTGCCGCAGGAAGTGACGCCGGGTCATCCGCCGCAGGTTCTCAATGTAAGGATTCATTCATCAGCCTCGTGGTTCACTCGTGTGCGCTCCTTCACCGCTTCATCAGCAGTTCATCCAGGTTCAGCACCACATTGCCCACCACCGTCCACGCGGCCAGTTCGGCCGCGTTCGCGCCCGGTGGAAGCTCGCCCAGTGGATCGCTCGCCATCTTCACCGCCGCCTGCACATCCTGGGCGTAGCGGTCGTACGATTCCTGGTACAGGCTCACGAGGCGCTCGATCTCCTGATCCGTGGCCGGGCGTGAGAGGCAAAGAACCAGCGCCCGCTGAGCCTTGTCCCGCGCCGAACCGCCCTCGGCATCCAGCCGCCGGGCGAACGCCTGCGCCGCCTCGATGTAGACCGGATCGTTGAGCGTCACCAGCGCCTGGAGCGGTGTGTTCGTGCGCGCCCGGCGGACGGTGCATACCTCGCGATTGGGGGCGTCGAACGTCGTCATGGAGGGATAGGGACTCGACCGCCGCCATGTCGTGTAGATCGCGCGGCGGTAGCGGTCTTCGCCGGTGCTTGTCTGCCAGTCGATCCCGCCCCCGAAAGCGGCGCTCAGTCCCGATGCGGGTTGCGGCGGATTCACCGGAGGGCCGAACATCTTGCTGCTCAGCAGCCCGCTGATGGAAAGCGCCTGATCCCGGATCGCCTCGGCGGGCAGTCGGAATCGCGGCCCGCGCGCCAACAGCTCATTGTCCGGATCGCGCTCGAGAAGATGCGGCGTCACGCGCGACGACTGCCGGTAGGTCGCCGAGGTGGCGATGGTCCTGAGAAGCTGCTTGATGTTCCACCCCGAATCGATGAGCTGCGTCGCCAGGTGGTCCAGCAGTTGCGGGTGCGTCGGGAGGTCGCCCTGCAGACCAAACTCCTCACTGGTGCGGACCAGCCCCAGACCGAACATCGCCTCCCAGTACCGGTTGGCGATCACCCGCGCCGTGAGCGGGTTGTTCTCATCAATCAGCCAGCGCGCCAGCGCCATGCGATCCGGCGGCGCTTCGTCCGAAACAGGGTGCAGCGCCCCCGGGACGCCGGGGGTCACTCGGTCGCCCGTGCTCAGGTAGTTGCCGCGAAGCTGAATGCGCGTCTCGCGCCGCGCTTCGGGGGGCATCTCTCGAATGATCGGGACCGTCGTGTAGGGCTGCATGGCGGCGAGCTGCACGCGCGTTTCTTTCAGCCGTTCCCGGGTCTCCTCCAGCGCCGGCGCCAGCGTCAGGTAGTGCATCGTCAGCGCCTCAAGCTGACCCGCGGTGCGCTCGGCGGCGGGCGTCGCCAGCGCCTTGACCACCTTCGCAGGCCAGACCGTCTGTGCCGCCGCCCGCTCATCGTCGCTCAGCGCGACCCGCAACCGGCCGAGGGTTCCGCCCGCGTGGGGGGAAAGCTGCTCAATCGTGAGCGTCAGCTTCGAACCCGCTTCCACCTCAATCGCTCCATCGGTGGCGAGCGTCAGCGCGTGGGGCCCGCTCGCGCCGGGCGCAACGGTCCAGCCCGTCTCGTCGGGCTTCTCGCTGTCGAGCACGTTCGCCGCCTCGAACCCGACCCGCGAGGAATCCGATGCCGCGGCGATGAAGTTCACTGCACTCGCACCGCCGGGCGCGTATTCGGCGCTCGGATCCGGCGGCGCGGCCACCCGCGACCGCCAGACCGTTCCGCGGTCTTCATCCATCACGATGATCTCAAAATCGCTCAGCCGCTTGTGGAGCTCCCCACCCGTTCGGTTCCACAGCTCGATCCGGTCGATCGGGCGCGCGGACCTGAGGTCCACCTCCCACCACGGATCGTCCGAGGTGGCCGTGTGCGTCACCGAACCGGCTTCGTAATGCCCGTTGGTGTTCCCGTCGATCGCCAGGCGCGCCGGGCCGTCGTAGGCCGTGCTGCTCTGGCTTGCTTCACCGGCCGGGGCGACGTTCTCCGCGCCGCTGAAGACCTTCACCTCCGCCAGTGAAAGGATCTTCTGGCTGCCGGGGATCGCGATGCGCACGTACCGCCCGCGGACGCGGTGACTTGCCGGGGGCGTGATCGTCGCCAGCACGCGGGTGATGACGAAGTTCGCCCCTTCCGGAAGCGACTCGTCGGGCAGCGCCTCGATCCTCACCGCGCGGAGCGCGCCGGATTCCAGGGGCAGGCTCAGCGTGTAGACATCGTTCTCAGCGACCGGCGTCAACAGCACCGAGCGGTCCTCCCGCACCGTGGCCCCGGCGCCCGACCGCGACGTCACCTCATCGGGAGCGGCAGTGCGCCAC
>JBGTFI010000117.1:0-9828 GCA_041747335.1 Phycisphaeraceae bacterium
CGGGGCGGGCTTCCACACGACGGTGTTGCCGAAGAGGAGCGCCGGAGCGAGCTTTCCGACCGGGACCGCCAGCGGGTTGTTCCATGGCGTGATGACCGCCACCACGCCCAACGGTGCGAGTCGATACCCCGTGCCCGAAGCGCCGTCAGGCGCGACCATCGGATCGGGCTGCGAGGCGGTGGAGCGAAGGAAAGCGACAGCCAGTTCGACCTCCTGCTTCGCGAAACGAACCGGTTTGCCGACGTGCTCGACAAGCGCGCGGGTCAGTTGGTCCGAGTCTCGTTCGATGAGCGCCGCGACGTTCAGCAGCACGGACCGGCGGCGAGCCATCGGCGAGTCGCGCCACGGACCGAATGCATCGCGGGCTGCGCGGACGGCGCGATCGATCACTTCGGTCGGTGCATCGTGCACTTCAAAGAGTACCTGACGCTGATCGCCCGGAGACCGATGAATGACCGCCTGTGCGGGCCAGTGGTCGGCGCGGGTCGGCGGTGACACGGCCGTGAGGCGCCTGAGGATCGCATCAACGGGTTGAAAGCCGACCGCTCGATCCGCGAGGTATCTGCGCGTGACGGCGGCGTGCATCGGATCGTTCGTGGCGACGGCGTCCTCGGCGATCACCACGCGGTAGCCGTGACGATAGGCGTCGGTCGCGGCGCTTCTCAGGCAGGCGTGCAGATGAAGCCCGGCCAGGATCACGGTGTCGCAACCGGCTTGTCTGAGCTGCGTGTGCAGCGAGAGATCCTCGAAAACGCTGAAACCGCACTTGTGGACGATCCGTTCGCCGGCGCGCGGTTCGAGGGCGGCAGGTGGGGCGTGGCCGGGTGTGCGCTCCACGCACCAGCGACGGTCTTCCAGTCGCCAGTGGGTCATTCGGCGCTCGGGCGCGGTCGGGATCGTGGTGAACCCGTGGAAGACCGGGACGCCGGCGCGAGCGCATCCGTCCCGCAGGAGTGAGGCGCGACGGACGAGCTGCCACGCGGCCGGGCGCAGGTTCGTCTGGGCCAGGTAATCCTGCTGAAGATCGATCAGGACGAGCGCGGGTTTCATCACGCGATGTCCATTGCGGCTTGCCGACCGGCGATCGCCTGCGCGACACGTTCGGTGAAGGCGCGCGTGCCGATAGCGCGCTCGCCTGTGACCGTGAGGTCCTCGGTGCGCCACCCGGCGGACCACACCTCGCCCAGCGCGGTTTCGATGCGGCGGGCCTCGCGGTCGAGGCCGAAGCTCTCACGCAGGAGCATCGCCAGGGCCAGAAGCTGCGCCGCGGGGTTGGCGCGATCGGCGCCGGTCAGGTCGTGCGCGCACCCGTGATTCGTCTGATACACCGCGCCGCCTTCGGGCGAGAAGTTGCCGGAGAACGACAGGCCGCGCGAGCCCAGCAGGACGGCGGCGAGGTCGGTGAGGATGTCGCCCAGCAGATTCGGGGCGATCAGGACATCAAAGGCATCGGGCCGCTGGATCATCCGGTAGGCGCAGTGGTCGGCGTCGATGACGAGCAGTTCGAGATTCATCGAGCGGCACACCTCGGCGGCGACACCGTGCCACAGTTCGCTGATGACCGGCGCCCCGCCGGCCTTGACGACGAGGGTCACGTGGCCGCGCCGCGCGGCCGCGAGCTTCGCCCCGGTGGCGACCAGCCGACGGACCTGCGCTTCGGTGTAGGTGAACTCGTGACGGGCGATGCGTCCCTCGGTGGGCGAACGGGTGAGCGTGGAGCGGCCCTGATAGACCCCGGCGATGTTATCCCGCACGCTGACAAAATCGACGCCCTCCAGGTACTGGGCCTTCACGCGGGCGGACTTCATAAGCTGCGGCGCGGGACGGATGGGGCTGAACTTCACGTAGAGGTCAAACCGCCGGCGCAGGTCGTAGACGAACCGGCCTCCGCCGGGGCCGGCGAGAACGGCGCCGCCGCGTGCGAACGTGTCCCCGCAGAATTCGATGACCTGCTCGGACAGTTCGGCGCCGCAGGTTCGCTTCGACTCCAGGCCGATGGGGCCCGCGGACTCGATGACCGGTTCAAGGTCGCTGACCGAAGCGACGGCATCGAGCACCTTCCGGGCACAGACCATCAGTTCCGGGCCGATGCCCTCGCCCGGGAGGATTCCGATCAGCGGGCGTGCGACGCGCGGGATCGGTGTCGCGGCGCCGGTGACGGCGGCCTGCCGGTATGACAAGGCGCAAGCGCTCTGAGGTACGTCGATCGCAGACTCTTGATGGATCATCGGATGGTGGCGGCCGGTGACGTGGCGGCGTCGCGGTGGAGGTGCGGATCGACGCCCGGACGGGAACACTCCCCTGTGCGGGAAGTATACAGTGACACCTCCGCGGCCGTGTGGGAGGACATCCCCAAACCACAGCGCACCGCCGTCCTGGGCGGCGGCGGTGCGGATCCACAAGTCCATGGATCACAACAGTTCATACTGCCTGCAGACAGTTTTTCCCCAAACCCGGCGGCCGTGGTAGACTGATTCCTAGGGTTGTCGCCCATCCTGGGGAGGCGGTGACTTCGATTCATCTCCGCTCGATTCGACATTCGGCTGGGTGATGCACTGACCGCCAGGGGCCGACGGCCGCGACGGGAGGCAGACCATGCAGATGACCATCGACTGTCCGGGATGCCGCAAACCGCTGCGGGTTCCCGAAGCCGCGGGCGGTCGGCGGGCGCGGTGCCCGCGGTGCGGGGTGAAGTTCACCGTGCCGTCCTCCAGGGATCTTCTCGAAGAGACCGTCTCACACTGGATCTTCGAGGATGTCCAGCGCATCCGTGAGGATGAGGACCAACCGCCCGACGGCGCGGGGGTGGGGGAAGGAACGATGATCGGGGTGGCGGAGCGAAGCGCGGTGATCGCCGAAACCCCGGCGCCGGGGTACAGCGGCGAGGGCGAGGATGCCGTGACGGGGTCGGCGGCCGACCGTCCGCATCTGTTTGTGCGGGATTGCACGAAGCGCGGGGTGAAGCTCGCCTTCAACGCCCGCTGGCTGGAGCTTGAGGCCTTTGGCGCGTCGATGCCGGTGGCGTGCGTGTTCAGCGGTTTGCGCGAACGGGAGAACCTGTGCGCGAGGCCGATGGTGTTTCTCAAGTACTTCGAGGGGATGACGGATTCGATCCGCACGATCGAATCGACGTATGAGCGGCAGCTTCACAAGTTCGAATCGACGCGGGACGTCCTCGCGAGCATCGGTCGCCTGCGCGACATGCGTCCGCCGTTCGACCACCCGCTGGTCTACTTCGCCAGCCTGCGCAAGTCCGATGAGCATCTTGAATGCACCTGTCGTGAGAATCGGGATGGCGCGATCATCTGCGAGCTGGTCGTGCCCGACGGATCGGTGGCGCTGGAGTGGCTGGGGCGGGTCAACGGCATCTGCGGGCAGGAGTATGAGGCGCTCGCGGCGGATGTGTCGCAGCAGTCCTCGGAACAATGGCAGACGCTCAGTGAGAGCGCGCGAAGCCGATTGAACACCTGGGCGAAGCTGCACGCGGGGGAGATCATGCGGGTCTACCTGCGCGACGCGGACCTCTCGGAAGCGGAGACGGGCAGCGCGGGACTGGTGGTGACGGATCGCCGGATCATCTTCCACAAGTACCACCGGCTGCAGAGCATTCCGCTGGACCAGCCGGGGGATCTGCTGGTGAAGCTCGATGAGAACGTGGCCCGCCTGGCGCTTCGGGTGGAAGGGCATGTGATGCGGATCGGAAAGATCGCCGGGACGGAGACTTCGCTGCTCAAGTCGAGCCTGGCGGACTCGAAGCTGAAGATGAGGCTGGTGTAGGAAGATCGGATTGGACCGAAGTTTGATTTGGGAAAGCTGGGGAGGATCGGCTGCCTGGGTGCGCCCGCTGAGTGAATGGGGCGGAGGCCCCTGGGCTGGGGGGATGACGGCGATCCAAGAAAACGCTTCGCCTCGTGGTTTCGAGTGACTTTTTTCCGGGGGAGGCGGTATAATCTTTGAAACCGGCGGCCATTCCGAGGTCCGACCCAATCACCGCATTGAAGGAGGATCCGCACATGAAACGATTCCGGCGGCATGTGGCACTGGCGGCGGCATGTGGGTCGGCCATCGCGGGCTTTGGCCTGACGGCGCGGGGCGCGGATCAGACGGCGTTCTGGGTGAATCCGGTGTGGGGGGACTGGGAGGAGGCGTCTTTCTGGTCGACGGACCCCGTCATTCCGAACAACCTGCCCGGGCAGACTTTCGATGTCGTCCTTGACGCGCAGGGCGCCCATCACACCATCTCCATCCGGAGCGATGTGACGGTCGACAACCTCTCGATCGAATCGCCGTTCGCCCGCCTGGACCTCCAAGGCCGGACTCTGGAGGTTTTTGACACTCTGCGTGTTGACGCGGGGGTGTTCTCGATTATCGGCGGCACTCTGGAGGGAACGAGGCTCGAGACGGCCCCGACCGGGCAGTCCCGGGTGGCGCAGAACACCACCGGTGTACTCGACGCGGTCAGCCTGCGGGGCGGGTTCCTGATCGACCGCGGAACGACCCTGACGGTGCGCAACGGACTGATGCTCGACGAGGGCGAGTTGTTCGTCGGTGACAACAACGGGGCGGGATCGACGGCCCGCTTCACGGGGGATCAGTCCATCGGCGGGACGGGGTTCATCACGCTGCGCGGGGTCGGAGGTCCGACTGTCCGCGTGGGGTCCGGGACGCTGACGCTGGGCCCGATGGTGACGATGCGCAACACCCTGTCGGCTTACGGCCACGTGACCATCGGCGGTGAAGGAACTTCAGCCCATCTGATCAATGACGGGACGATCCGGTCGCCGGTCAATTCGCTCTGGATCACCGTGCTCGAGGGCGGTTCGTTCACGAACAACAATCTCGTCTGGGCCCAGAGCGGGGGGGACGTGACGATGCGGGCCCAGGACGGGCCGATGGTCAACCAGGGCACCCTCCGCGCCTCGGCCGGCGGAATCCTCCGGCTGGAGGGCGACTGGACGAACCACGGGCAGATCATCATCAACGGCGGGCTGCTGGACCTTCGCGGGGTGGTCGACCTGACCCGCCTTCAGGGGGTGTCTCGGATCAATGACGGCCAGATCCGCATCAGCGGCACCCTGGACAACACGGGAAAGGTGCTGGAACTGGATGAGGTGCTGGGGAATCTGGAGATCAGTGGAAAACTGATCGGCGGAACGGTGGCATCCGCTTCGGGGCGTCATTTGCGCCTGTTTCAGGGGCAGTTGCAGGGTACGGTGCTGGAAACGGACATGGAAGTGATCGGGGCCGTGCGATTCCTGGACGGACTCGAGCTTCGCGGGACGACGGTTCAGATGACCCTCAGCCCCGGCTACTCCGACAGGCGTATGTTGTTCGAGGGCGTACAGGAGTTCAAGGGCGCCGGTACGGTGCTGATGGAAGGGACAGCGCTTTACCAGATATGGTCCAATCCCTCCGACGGCGCCCTCACCATCGGGCCGGGCATTGCCATCGAGGTCGGGAGCGCCAACCTCGTGATCGGCCGGGATCTGACCCCCACGTCCACGATCAACCTCGGGGGCACGATCAACGTCGGCCCGGGGGGAACGCTGACGCTGCGCGGCAACTGGACCAACGCCGGGCAGATCACACTCAGCGACAGCACGCTCAATCTGGAAGGAGAGTTCAGCTTCGAGCAGTTCAGCGGCATCACCGCTGCGGGCGGGCAGACGAACTTCCGTGGCGTGCTGAACAACACCGGCTTCGCCTTCAACCTCAACACGCAGGGGACCAACTGGAACCTCGACGGGGGAACGATCAAGGGCGGGCGCCTGCGCAGCGGCGACGGCCAGCCGGTGGTGATCGGCCAGGGCGAGAGGGTGACGCTCGAAGGGATTCAGCTCGACACGGACTTGGACCTGCTCAGCGGCGGGGACCTGACGATCAAGGGGGATCTGAACATGGTGGGGGGAAGTGTGCTGCGGAGCGTTTCGCAGGCGACGCTGCTCAAGTTCGCGGGAGTTCAGAAGATTTTCGGGACCGGAGAAATCGTCGCGTCAGGCAATTCCAGTTTTGATCTGCGGCCTGAGGGGGCAGTCAACCGCCTGACCATCAGCCAGAACATCGTGATCCGCAACAGCGATCAGGCGAACATTCGTCTGGGAACATCGGTTTCGCAGAAGATCACCAACTACGGCACCATCAGCAGCGAGGCCCCCAGCCGTGAGGTGCTGCTCGCCGGCGACTGGGAGAATTACGGCACGCTGCGCGTGATCGACGGGCGACTGATTCTGGGGGGCTGGTTCCGTACGGAGGCGCTGGGGACGATCGACAGGCAGGGCGGAATCCTTGAGTTCCGCGGAAAGCTGGATAACACCGGCCACGTCCTGAACCTGGATCCCCAGTGGGGCTCCATCCCGCTCACGGGTTCGATCGTGGGCGGGACTGTGGTCGCGCCTAACGCCGATTCGATCGTTCCGGCCAACGGTGGATTCGACGGCGTGTTCTTTGACGGCGACATGGTGATTCCGGCCGGGAAGAACCTTAACATCTGGAATGCCCTGACGATCGCGGACGGCAGGACCTGGGAGGTGAATGCGAACTCCGACCTGCGGCTGATCCGGGTCGCCGACCTCGAAGGCAACGCGGAGATTCTTCTGCTGGGAGACCGGGCCTCCGTTGACGTCTCGCTTGACTCGAACCTCACGATCGGCCCGGGGATCGCCATCCGCAAGGTCAGCGCGGGGAGCTCCAACCTCGGCGATTCAGCCAATAAACGCATCTGGACGAACCGGGGGTTGATCGAGGTCGATCATCCTGAGGGCATACTGGTCTTCCGCAGCGGATGGGCCAACGAGGGCACCGTGCGACTTGCTCAGGGCAGACTGCTGCTCGAAGGGGTGTTCACGATCGATGACCTGGGAACGATCGAACGCACGGGTGGTACTCTTGAAATCGGCGGCTCACTCGACAATCAGGGGCGCGACACCACCCTCAATCCCGCGATGGGGGAAGTCCGGTTCAATCGAGGCAAGCTCCTGGGCGGCCGCCTGGCCACGACCGACGGTCTCGGGGTGGTGTTCGACCGCGCGGAGCTTCACGGTGCCACGCTCGCGCTGGATGGCGATGGGCTGGTCCTGCCGAACATCCAGGTTTTCGGCGGCCTGACGCTTGAGGACACCACCCTGCGACTCGGCCAGGCACAGGCCGGCGGCGTGCCATCCGGAGGGGTTTTTCTGAGCGACGGCGGGATGCTCGGAGGTACGGGGTTGATCCTTTTCGACGGGACGGATCAATCCAATAATCGCGTCCACGGGCCGGGCATGGTCATCGGGCCGGATATCACCATCCGTACGTATGTGAACGGCGGCCGGGTCGGGGGGCCAACCCACACCTGGACGAACCAGGGCCTGATCCACCTGCAGACCCCCGGCACGGTGATGAGCATCGAGGGCAACTGGACCAACCAGGGCACCCTGCGCGTCGAGGACGGTGAGCTACAGCTTCACGGAACGTTCACGACCCCCGGCATCGGCCATCTCGAGCGCACCGGCGGGCAGGTCGCCGTGCTGGGCACGCTCAACAATGCCGGGCACACCCTGGCGCTCAATGAACAGACCGGTTCATGGCTGTTCCTGGTGAACTCCAGAATCAACGGCGGAACCGTCACCACCGCCGACGGCGTGAGCCTTATCACCTACGGCACCACCACCAATCAGCGCGTCACCCTGGATCATGTGGCACTCGACGCCGATGTCATCCTCACCCAGGCCTCCCGGCTGGAAAGCCTCGGAGGGTTGAACCTTCCCGCGGGCCGGTCGATCTCGCTCGAATCCTCCCAATCGTGGAGCCCGGAACTGATCGTGACCGGTGGGCAGGGCATCACCGGCGGCGGGGAGATCGTCTTCAGCGGGACGCGGTCCGACCAGTCCGTGCTGACGCGAACCGATCCGACGCTCACCATCGGCCCGGACATCACGATCCGCACCGGCGAGAGCGGAGGCGTCGTGGGGATCTTCACCAGCACCATCCGGCCGAACATTGTTAACCACGGGCTGATCTCCGCGCGCACAGCGGACAAGACGATCACGATCCGCGGCCTGTCCCTGACCAATCACGGCACGCTTGAGGCGACCAACGGGGGCACCCTGCGCATCGAGCCGCCGCTGGATAACCAGGGAACCGTTCGCGTGCAGGAGGGCATCATTGAATTGGCGGCGCCGATCACCACCGCGCAGCTCCCGGTGATTGAGAGGCTGGGGGGGATCATCCGGCTGCACGCCCAGCTCAACAACACGGACGACACGCTTGCGCTGGATGACCTCACCACTTCGTACGCTCTTGGCTCCGGCGGATCGGTCCTCGGCGGGCGCATCGAGGCGGCCGGCGGAGGTCCGCTGCTGGTGCAGTCGTCGTCCGGACCGAACCTCATCGGCGTCGAGCTCGCCGCCGAAGTTCACATCCAATCAAGCGCCGCGCTGCGCCTTAGCAATCTCACGCAACTGACGCCCGATGGGAGCATTCACCTGCTGCCGCAGCTCGAAACCAGTACGGCCACCCTGAACGTCGATGCGGCCCTGCTGCTCGAAGCTCAGGGGGAGGTCGTGTTCGGCGGGCTGGGAACCGGTACGCTGGCGCAGGTGTCGGGGATCCTGGAGATCGGCCCGGAGCTGCTGATCCGCACCTCGACCGGCCGGGGCGTCGTGGGCGGCGGAGTGAACAGTGCCACGCTCACCGCCGCGCACGTGATGGCTGAGGGAGTGGGGCGGTCGATCACCCTCACGGGGTCGTCACAGAACATCAACACCGGCCTCATCGAGGCACTGGACGGGGCCACGGTGGTCACGCGCGGACGATGGCGCAACGAGGGAGTTATCACACTCAACAACGGCCTGTTGAGTATCGAGCAGATCACGGGCGGCGGGCGGGGCGGGCCGGGCAGTCAGCCGGCTCTTTTCGACATCGCTGCGGCAGGAATACTCCAAGGCACGGGGGCGATGACCGCGGACATTACAGGCGGCCTCACCAACGCCGGCCTGATCGCCCCGGGACTTCCCATCGGCGATCTTTCCTTCGCCGGACTGTTCACGCAGACGGCCGGGGGCGTGCTTGAGATCGACCTGGCGGGGCATGAACCGGGCCAGTCGTTCGACCGGTTCCTGGTCGACGGCACGATCAACCTCGGCGGGACGCTCGCGCTGCGACTGGCCGATGGATTCATTCCCGCCACCGGGGACCGATTCGACGTCCTGCCTTTCACGGGCATGAGAAACGGTCAGTTCGCGGCCGTCACGGGGGAAGTTTTCGCTCCCGGCGGGTACTGGCGGGCGGTGTATGAGGAGCAGGTCGTCGCGGTGCAGTACGTGGTCATGGGCGACCTCGACGGCAACGGCGTGTTCAACGCCTTCGATGTCGGCGCATTTGAGATGGCGCTGGCCGACCCCGAGGCCTACGCCGCGGCGTACCCGGCGCTGGACCCCGCCCTGATCGGGGACTTCAACGGCGATGGAGTGCTCGATGCGTTCGATGTCGCGGCGTTCGAGGCGGGGCTCGCGAACGGAGGAGGCGGCTCAATCCCCGAACCGGCCAGCGGCGTGCTTATGCTGCTGGCGTGCTCGGCGGCGCGCCGCGGACGGCGATAACGCGGGTAAGATGACGGGCGACCGGCTATGCCCGACACCCTCACCGCCGTCACCCACCCTTGGACCGCAATCTCTCGATGGATGTCAACCTTCTCCGCCGCGACGCGCGCTCCGGCGCGGGCGCGACGCTTCGCCAGCCGCTTGCTCGCGCGCTCGGGATGGGGAAAGGGCGCGGCCCCGTGCCGGGCGTCCTCGATGCGTGCGCGGGTCTCGGTATGGATGTGTGGCTGATGGCGTCGCTGGGGAGCCG
>JBGTFI010000118.1:0-6523 GCA_041747335.1 Phycisphaeraceae bacterium
GGAAGGCGCTGGGGCGGCGCGGAGCCTCTGCCCCGGCCACCCCCGTGCCGCGGCATCGCTATAATCGCCCGCGATGACGGCACTACGCGACGCACCGGACACCACGCACGACGCGCCCTCCCGCGGAAAGCCGCTGCTGGAGGTGCGCGATTTGTGTACGTACTTCCCGATCAAGCGGGGGCTTCTCAAGCGCACCGTCGCGCAGCTCAAGGCCGTGGACGGTGTGGACCTGACCGTCCACACGCACGAGACGCTCGGGCTGGTGGGGGAATCGGGTTGCGGGAAGTCCACGGTGGGGCGGACGGTCCTGCGGCTGATCCCCGCGACCTCCGGGGAGGTGCGCTTCGACGGAAGGAGCGTTTTTTCCGCGGGCGGTGCGGAGATGAAGGCGCTTCGACGGCGGATGCAGATTGTGTTTCAGGATCCCGTGGGGTCGCTCAATCCGCGCATGACGGTGGGAAGGATCATCGCCGAACCGATCAAGGTGCATCGGCTCGCGAGCGGCCCGGCGTTGCAGGAGCGTGTGGCGTCGCTGCTGGAGAAGGTGGGGCTGAGCCAGGCGTATGCGCAGCGATATCCGCACGAGTTTTCGGGCGGGCAGCGTCAGCGCATCGGGATCGCGCGGGCGCTGGCGCTCGATCCGGACCTGATCGTCTGCGATGAGCCGGTGAGCGCCCTGGATGTCTCGATCCAGTCGCAGATTCTCAACCTGCTCAAGGATCTTCAGGAGGAGCTTGGGCTGTCGTACCTGTTCATCGCCCACAATCTGGCGGTGGTGGAGCACTTCTGCGACCGCGTGGCGGTGATGTACCTGGGGAAGATCGTGGAGACGGCTGGGCGGGAGACGATCTACCGCGATCCGCGGCATCCGTACACGCGGGCGCTCTTGAGCGCCGCGCCGCATCCCGAACCGGTGCGTGCCAAACAGCGGACGATTCTGCCCGGGGAGGTGCCCTCGCCGGTCGACCCGCCCAGCGGGTGCGCGTTTCATCCGCGGTGTCCGCTTGCGCGTGAGAAGGCTGCGGGCGCCGGGGAGAGCGAGGTGGTTCAGATCACGGTAGGGGGCGAATCGGCCAGGGTGATGGCGCGCTGCGTGCATGAGACGCCGGTGCTAGAGGCGATCAACTCGAACCCCGGGCACCAGGCGGCGTGCTGGTATTCGCAGGGGTGATTCCGGGGTGAGCGGGAAGTGAAGGTGGGGCGGGCGTCTCACCCGCCATTGCGGCGAAGCCGGAAGTTGTTGGGTTCGGATCATGCAGCAAGTTGCTACGGAGTCAGGCTTTGAAACCTGATGGCGAGCGTCCCGCCCGCCTCACTTCCCCGTTCGAGCATCGCTGTCCGGTTGGATGTTCAGTGCTTGTCCGACACCACGAGCCACAGCGCATGAACCATCCCCGGGAAGAAGGCCAGGATCGTCAGCACGATGTTCAGGAAGAAGTGGACGCTGAATCCGACCTGAATAAACGCCGCCACCGGCGGCAGGAAGATCGCCAGCAGGATCTTGACCAGGTTCATCGGGCGGCCTCCAACGGGTAAGAGGATCGCTTCGCGGGGACGATCATACCACGGCGCGAGGGGCATGATCCTTTCTTGATGCCTTGGCCGCCTTCCTCATCGCCCGGCGCTCCCCCTACAATACGCCCCATGCCCACCCCGACGATGAACGCCCTGGTCAAGAAGGAACGCAAGCCCGGCCTGTGGCTTGAGCGCGTGCCGGCGCCCGAAGTCGGCATCAACGACGTTCTCATCCGCGTCGACCGCACGGGCATCTGCGGCACCGATGTCCACATCTACAACTGGGACGCCTGGGCGCAGAAAACCATCCCCGTCCCCATGGTCGTCGGCCACGAGTTCGTGGGAACCATCGAGAAGGTCGGCGCGAACGTCAGCGACTTTGAGGTCGGTGACATCGTCAGCGGCGAGGGGCACGTCGTCTGCGGGCACTGCCGCAACTGCATGGCCGGGCGACGCCACCTGTGCGCCCACACCCGCGGCGTGGGGGTCAACCGACCGGGCGCTTTCGCGGAGTTCATCTCCCTCCCGCAGGCGAACGTGTGGTATCACGACCCGGCGATCGACCGCGATGTGCAGTCGATCTTCGATCCCTTCGGCAACGCCGTCCACACGGCGCTGTCCTTCCCGGTGCTGGGTGAGGACGTGCTCATCACCGGCGCGGGGCCGATCGGGATCATGGCCGCGGCCGTGGCGCGCCACGCCGGAGCGCGGTACGTGGTCATCACGGATGTGAACCCCTACCGCCTCGACCTGGCGCGGAAGATGAATGTCACCCTCGCGGTGGATGTGCGCACCACAAGACTAGCCGAGGTGCAGAAGCAGCTCGGCATGGCTGAGGGATTCGATGTCGGTTTGGAGATGTCGGGCAACCCGGCGGCGTTCCGGGACATGCTGGCGAACATGTGTCACGGGGGGAAGATCGCCATGCTGGGCATCCCCGACGGCGACATGGCCATCGACTGGAACACGGTGGTCTTCAACATGCTCACGATCAAGGGCATCTACGGCCGGGAGATGTACGAGACGTGGTACAAGATGACGGTGATGCTCCAGAGCGGTCTGGACATCCGCCCGGTGATCACGCACCGCTATTCCTTCACGGAGTTTGAGCGGGGGTTTGAGGTGATGCGCAGCGGTCAGTCGGGCAAGGTGATTCTGAACTGGGGCAGGTGACTTGAACATCGTTCACGCGAATCGCGCGCAGAAAAACGCCGCTGGTCCTGATTTTGGCATCCCTGGGCCAACGGCGTGGGGCAGCATCGAAACCAGCAAGCCGTGGCTGGGATCGAGTACCTGATACGGTGATTGGCGATTCCCTGTCGGCGAAGCCTCCTGAACTGCGTTGCCCAGTTTAACACCGCTGGGGAATCAAGTAAAGGGCCAAGGCGCGGTTTTCTGCCTGCACCTGCTCGCGACAAGGCCGGTCAGGGGCTCGTCGGGTCATCCCGGCGTCTGCGGGAAGGCTCGCTGAAGAGCTTGTCGCTCTCCACGATCGCCCGAGCGGCATCCGACAGGCGGCGTCGTGCGTCGCGCGCCTGCTGCTGAAGCCGGCGCATCGCCCCTCGCTCGGTCAAGCCGAGCTTGTCCATCAGGATGCCCTTGGCGCGTTCGATGTGCTTGCGGTCTTCGAGCGCTTCCTGGAGGTTGCGCACCTGGTCGCGCAGCTGCTGGCGTTCAAGAAACCGCGACCACGCCACCGCGATCCCGAAGCGCAGATGATCCACCGTCACCGGTTTGATGAGGTGTCCGAACACACCGACCCTCCGCCCCGCCTCCACGTACTGATTCTCCGTGTGCGCGCTGACCATCACCACCGGAACGTCCATCTGGCGAAACAGCACGGTCGCCGCGGCGAACCCTCCCACCACGGGCATCTTGATATCAAGAAGCGCCAGGTCCGGACGCCGCACCTGCGCCAGCTCGATCGCCTGCTGACCGTCGCCCGCCGGTCCGACCACTTCATAACCCAGCGAGCGAACGTCCTTCGCCAGGCTCGCCGCCATCAGCGGATCGTCCTCGGCGATCAGAACCGTGCGCGGCCGCTGCGGCGGCTCGGGTGCGATCCACGACGTGGACGGTGCCATCAGCGCATTGGACATGGGTTGTTCGCCGCAATTCCGACCAGGGTCACACACGTCACACATTCCCGCGCACGGGCGACGTCTCGCCCCCCCAAGCCGACGCCCCACGCGCTCCCACGGCGCCCCTCAAAGATCAGATGCATGAGTATACCCAGCGCCACGCGCCGCAACAATGGCCATGAATTGATCCCCAGCCACAGCCCGCAGGCCCACCCATCCGCCACGCCCGGGTAGAATGCCCTCGCCCTTCGCGGTTTCAAGCGGTCGATCCTGGGAACCTCTCCATGCCTTGTCATCGGATGATTCGACGGACGCACCTGGCGGCGTCGCTGCTCGCGCTGGGCGCCGCGGCCGTCTGCCGCGGCGGAGACCTCAGCGACAAGCCCCTGGGCCCGCGCATCAGCCTGGCCAAGGATCGCATCCTCGTCTTCACCGACACCATCGCCCGACAGGCGTCGGTGGCCTATCCCACCGCCGCCTCGACCAACCCCGCGGCCGACGACTTCATACGCCGCCCGCCGGTCGATTACGACGGTTACGGGCTGTTCATCACCAGCAATGTCCTCTTTGAGGATTCGGGCTATACCACCGGGTACGCCGGCATCGGCGCGGTGCGCCTGCCCGAGGCCGGGGCGATCACTGTCGCGGTGGTGCGACTCGATTCCCACGGCGGAACGACCAACCAGGACGACCACGTCGACATACGCTCCAACGAGGTCTTCATCGGATACAGCCATCGCCTGAGCGACACACTGGCCGTGGGCGGGGAGATCCACCTGACCGATTCCACCCTCGAAGTCGAATCCTTCCCCGGCTTTCCGCTCGAAACCGAGAGCGACACGCTGGGCGCGGGGTTTGACCTGGGCGTGATGGCGGCGCTCAGCGAGACGGTGACGGTCGGGCTGCACGGCGGGATGAAGTGGGATCGTTCGGAGACCGACGGCCTGGCGACGCTGCCGGGGCCGCCCAACGGCCCGGGGCCGCTCCCCGTGGACATCACCGACACCGCGCTCATCACCGACCTGCGCGCCGGAATCGGCTGGCGACCCGTCGAACACTGGGGACTCTACGCCGACGGCCAGTGGGTCCATTACGATGACGACTCAGCCACCATCGACATCGGCAGGCTTTACGTCGGCAGCGAACTGTTCCTGAGCGAACATCTGGCGCTGCGCCTGGGCACGGTGGTGGACACCCAGCCGCAGATCGGCGTTTCGGCGGGCATTGGGTATTACGGCATCCCGCGCATGCCCATCGAGTTCGGTTACGCCTACAACACCTTCCCCGAAGTGCGCAGGGAGTTCGGCAGGGCGCACCTGTTCAGCCTCTCGTTCGTATTGCTGTTTTAGCTCGCGTAGGTCAGGCCTTGGCCTGACACGAACGTGCGCCGGCCGACCGACTGTCAGGCCAAGGCCTGACCTACGCGCTCACCCTCTGACAATCGCCACACTCGCGCTGCACCCCAGGCGGTCGGCTCCCGCTTCGAGCATCGCCAGGGCCTGCTCGCGGGTGCGGATGCCCCCCGAGGCCTTGACCATCAACCCGCCCGAGTGTTTTTTCATCAGCTTCACCACCTCGATCGTCGCGCCCCCGGCCGGGTGAAAGCCCGTGGAGGTCTTCACGAAGTCGCACCCGCTCTCCCGCGCCGCCCGGCACGCCGCTTCAATGCGCGCTTCCGCCTGGTCGGCGCTGACATCAAGCATCAGCAGCCCCGACTCGATGATGACCTTCACCACCACATCCGCCCGCGGCCCGCGCGCGGCGCGAACGATCTCTCGGAACTCCAACCGCGCCGACTCCACATCCGCGCGCAGCAGGTGCGGCAGATGCGCGACGAAGTCGATCTCGTCGGCGCCGTCCTTGACCGCCGCGGTCGCCTCGATCGCCTTGATCGTCGTCTTGTTCGCCCCCAGCGGGAAACCGACCGTCGCGCAGGCTTTCACCCCCGACCCGTGCAGCGCTTTGGCGACGTCCGCGATGAAGATTCCGTTCACGCACACCGACGCGAAGGCGTGTTCGATCGCCTCCGAGACGAGCCTGTGAACCTCCGGCCGGGCGGCGTGGGCGTGCAGAAGCGAGTGATCGATGCGATGGGCCAGGGTGTCGCGGGTCATGTCCCAAGGATAACGGTTGCCCGCCCGCCCTCACACCCCGTAGCGCTCGACCACTTCATCCCACCGCCCTTGCGCCTTGAGCAGGTGTTCGAGCGCCTCCCGCGCGGCGCCGTGTCCGCCGGGGGCCTGGGTGATGTACGCCGCGACTTCCCGCACCTCCGGCGCGGCGTCAGCCACGGCCATCGCGTACCCGCAGCGCAACAGCGCCGGGAGGTCGTTGAGGTCATCCCCCATGAACGCCGTGTGCTCGATCAGCACCCCCGCCCGCTGGCAGAGCGTTTCCAGCCCGATCGCCTTATCCCCGCACCCCTGCTCCAGCAGCGTGATACCCAGCTCTTTCGCCCGCAGCGTCACCGCGCGGCAGCTCCGTCCCGTCAGGATCGCCACCTGATAACCCAGGTTCATCGCCGCGCGAATAGCAAAGCCATCGCGCACATGAAAGCGTTTGGACTCGAAACCCCGATCATCCACATAAATCCCCCCATCGGTCAGCACGCCGTCCACATCGAAGACGACCAGGCGGATCGAGGCTGCGCCGGTTTGCTCTTCCATCCGATCACGATCCTTCAATCACGCGAAGAGCAATGAGATCCTGCACATCAATCAGCCCCAGCGGCCTGCCGTCATCATCCACCACCGGCACCTCGTCGATGCGCAGCTCGCGCACCAGCCGCACCACCTCCCGCACCAGCGCCGAGTGCGCGACGCAGCGCGGGTTCGCCGTCATCACCTCGCGCATCGGGCGCTCCATCGCTGTCTGAGGCTCGCGCATCAGCAGCCGGCGCAGGTCCGCATCGGTGAAAATGCCCGCCA
>JBGTFI010000119.1:0-1591 GCA_041747335.1 Phycisphaeraceae bacterium
GCCGTCCGTCAGGATGGCCGCGGCCCGGCGCAGCGCGGCCACGCGGTAGTCCTCCGGCTCCCCTTCGCTCGAAGGCGCGGCCCGGTCGATCCGGTCAAGGAACGACGCGATGTCCAGCAGCTTCGCCCGATGCTCCATGAAGTAGCTGTCCACAACCTTCGAACGAACCATCGGGCAGGTGTAGGCGGAGGGGGTCATGGGGTTGGCCTTGCATTCAAACACGTAGGTCAGGCCTTGGCCTGACATCAGTTGATAGAGACACAAGATGGTCAGGCCTGTAGGTCAGGCCTTGGCCTGGCATGATCCGATTTGGACGCACACCTGTCAGCCCGAGGCCTGACCGACGGGAAGCTCCGCGCTGGCCAGCCAGTCGATCGCAGCCGCCATCGCCGCTTCGTCAATCTCATGCACGTCCACGCCCTGGCCCAGTCCTCGCAGCAGGGAGATCGTCAGTTCCCCGCCCAGGTGCTCTCTGAACTCCTCCAGGCCGCGCAGAAGCGCGGCCGTGTCCTCCATCGCCGCATGACGCAGCGTGAACCCCAGCTCCATCAGGCACCGCAGCACCGCCTGGGCCCCTTCCGGGGGCAGCAGTCCGACCCGCGCCGAGTACACCACATCAATCGCGATCCCGATCGCCACCGCCTCCCCATGCCGCAGCTCGAAGTCCGTCATCTGCTCCAGCTTGTGTCCCGCCCAGTGCCCGAAGTCCAGCGGCCGCGCCTGCGTCAGCTCAAAAGGATCGCCCCCGCCCGCGATGTGCTCCAGGTGAAGCTGCGCCGAACGCCGCAGAACGGGAATCGCGGCCTCCTCGTCACGCGCCGCGATCCGCGAAGCGTCGCGGGCGATCTGCTGAAAAAAACGACCGTCCTTCATCAGCGCCACCTTCACCGCCTCCACAAACCCGCTGCGCCAGTCACGATCCGAAAGCGATCCCAGAAGCATCTCATCGTTCACCACCGCCCACGGCACGGCGAACACCCCCAGGTAGTTCTTCTTGCCGAACGCGTTGATCCCGTTCTTCACCCCGATCCCCGAATCGCACTGCGACAGCGTGGTCGTCGGCATTCGCACCAGCCGCACCCCCCGATGGCAGATCGCCGCCGCGAATCCCACCATGTCAAGCACCGCACCCCCACCGACCGCCAGCACGTAGCTCCGCCGGCACATCCTGGCCTCATGAATCGCCCGGCACGCACGATCGAGGTGCGCGCGGTCGTTCTTGACGGTCTCCCCGCCCGGGACGAGGTGGATCGGCCCGGCCAGTTCAATCCGCCCCGGCGTCTCACCCGCCCAGCGCTCAATCTCACCCGCCAGATCCCTCCAGGAGTCCGCCACCCCCTGATCCACAAAGCACAGCACCCGCGCCGCCCCATCCGGCGTGGTCGGCTCCAGCAACCCGCGCAACATTCCCCCGCCCCCATCGGGCCTGAACGCGGCGCGGGTGAACCTCAGGCGGTGAACCTGCTCAAGGGCGAACTGCGCGTCCATTCTCAGGCGTTCCTGCTCCATGATGCAATCAGCCCGTATACGTAGGATCGGGCCTCCCCAGAGCGTACCACAACGTCACCCCGCGTTGGCAAGTCCCGGCGGG
>JBGTFI010000120.1:0-7057 GCA_041747335.1 Phycisphaeraceae bacterium
CCATCGCCGCCGTTGTTGCCGCCGCCGCAGACGATGGCGATGCGGGCATCGGGGGCGACGAGCTGATGGGCGTGGCCGAGCAGGTCGAGCGCGGCATCGGCGATGTTTCGGCCTGCGTTTTCCATGAGGACGACGCCGGGCAGTCCGAGTTCTTCGATGGCCAGGCGATCGACTTCGCGGATCTGTTCTGGGGTGAGGCGCATGGGGATATGGTAGGGGTTTGCGGGTTGTGAGTTGTGTGTGGTGCGTGGGGGGAGGGCGGGACATGAGTTCGAGGTCGACGGGCCAGGGTCCGGTGTGCAAGGCGGGAGGTTGGGTCAGCGAGGCGGGGGCAGGGCCAGCGCAGTTGACAATCAGGGTGGCTGGGGCAGAGCGAGTTTTCGAGCGCCGCCCCAGTTCCCAGGCCGCTGGGGCGGCGCAAAGCCTCTGCCCCAGCCACCCCATCCTGTATTCGGTGTTATAGGCGCTAGCCCTGCCTGGTCCCTGCTGAACCCCGGAACATCCATGCAGGGATGGCATGAAGAGCGCCTCATGGCGGAGGATCAACCAATATTGGCAGACGCGAATCCGGCCGGTCGCCAGAGGTTCGGGCGCGTGCCGCCGCGCCTAGATCGTCCGTAGAATGTTGATCTGAAGAGACTTGCGCGGCCGATGGGAGCGCAGTGATCGGCCGCCGCGCCCCGGGGCGACCCTGCGGGCCGCTGCGGGCGTATGGTATAACGATTGCGGCCTGAAGTTGCACGAAAACGCCCGACACCCGCCTGAGCCGATAACGTCCCGCCGCTGGCGAAATCCCCGCTGTTTGCCGATAACCCACCGGTTAGGATTGTTGGCGGAAGGTCAGGCCTGTGCGGGCCGGTAAGAATTGGCGCCTCGACGCGAAGCGGGGCGCTACGATGCGTGCGGCGCAGCAAGCTCCACCCTCACTCAAGCGAGGCATTCCATGTTTGAACGCTTTACAGATCGTGCCCGCAAAGTCATGGCCCTGGCCAACCAGGAGGCCCAGCGGTTCAACCACGAGTACATCGGGACCGAGCACATCCTCCTGGGACTGGTGAAGGAAGGGTCGGGGGTCGGGGCGAACGTGCTCAAGAACCTGGATGTGGACCTGCGCAAGGTGCGCTTGGAGGTGGAGAAGCTGGTGAAGTCCGGCCCGGACATGGTGACCATGGGCAAGTTGCCCCAGACGCCGCGGGCGAAGAAGGTGATTGAGTACGCCATCGAGGAAGCGCGTAACCTCAACCACAACTACGTCGGGACGGAGCACCTGCTGCTGGGGTTGCTGCGTGAACACGAGGGCGTGGCGGCGCAGGTGCTGATGAACCTTGGGCTGAAGCTGGAGGAAGTGCGCGAGGAAGTGCTCAACCTGCTGGGCGCGGGCGTGGACACCGAGGAAGCGGGCGAGAAGGCGGCTGGCGGTGAGGCGGCCGCGAAGGGTGGAAAGAGCAAGACCCCAGCGCTCGACAGTTTCGGGCGCGATCTGACGGACCTTGCCCGCGACGGACAGCTTGACCCGGTGATCGGCAGGGCCAACGAGATCGAGCGCCTGGTGCAGATCCTCTGCCGCCGGACGAAGAACAACCCGGTGCTTCTGGGCGAGGCGGGCGTGGGCAAGACGGCCATCGTCGAAGGGCTGGCGCAGCGGATCATCACCCGCGACGTGCCGGAGATCCTCTGCGACCGGCGCATCGTCGTGCTGGACCTGGCGATGATGGTCGCGGGGACGAAGTATCGCGGTCAGTTCGAGGAGCGGATCAAGGCGGTGATGAATGAGGTCCGCCGGGCCAAGCCGCAGGTGCTGCTGTTCATTGATGAGCTGCACACGCTGGTCGGGGCCGGCGGGGCCGAGGGCGCGATCGACGCCTCGAACGTGCTCAAGCCCGCGCTTTCGCGCGGGGAGATCCAGTGCGTGGGCGCGACGACCCTGGATGAATACCGCAAGTACATCGAGAAGGACGGCGCGCTCGAGCGTCGGTTCCAGACGATCCTCGTTGAGCCGCCGAATCAGGAGGAGACGGTGCAGATTCTCAAGGGGCTGCGCGACCGGTACGAGGCGCACCACCGCGTGCAGATCACCGACGGGGCGATTCTCCAGGCGGTCGAGCTCTCGACGCGGTACATCACGGGGCGCGTGCAGCCGGACAAGTCGATCGACGTGATCGACGAATCGGGGGCCCGCGTGAGGCTCAAGAGCATGAGCAAACCGCCGGACCTGGCGGACATCGAGGAGAAGATCGAGCGTCTTAGCATCGAGAAGGACGAGGCGGTGAAGGCCGCGGACTACGAGCGTGCGGCCGAGCTGCGCGACGAGGCCGAGCGTCTGCGCCGCAGCAAGGAGCAGATCCAGCGGGACTGGCGGGCCAAGGCGTCGGAGGTGGATGGCATCGTGGATGAGGACGTGATCTGCGAGGTGGTCTCGAAGATGACGGGCATCCCGCTGACGCGTCTGGAGCGTGAGGAGTCGGATCGGCTGCTCAAGCTTGAGCAGGAGCTGCACAAGACGGTGGTCAGCCAGGACGAGGCGATCAAGACGATCTCCAAGGCCCTGCGCCGGGCGCGGAGCGGGCTGAAGGATCCGCGCCGGCCGATGGGGAGCTTCATCTTCCTTGGGCCGTCGGGCGTGGGGAAGACGCTGCTGTCCAAGGCGCTGGCGGAGTTCATGTTCGGGAACGAGGATGCGCTGGTGCGCATCGACATGAGCGAGTACATGGAGAAGCACAACGTCTCGCGTCTGATCGGCGCGCCGCCCGGATACGTCGGGTACGAGGAGGGCGGGCAGCTCACCGAGCGCATCCGCCGGCGGCCGTACTCGGTGGTGCTGCTCGATGAGGTCGAGAAGGCGCACCCGGACGTGTTCAACATGCTGCTTCAGGTGATGGAGGAGGGGCAGCTCACCGATTCGTTCGGGCGGCACGTGGACTTCCGCAACGTGATCCTGATCATGACCAGCAACATCGGCGCGGACCTCATTAAGAACAAGGGGGGGTTCGGTTTCGCGAAGCCCTCGGCCGACGCGGACTACAACAAGATGAAGCAGACGCTCAATTCGGAGATCGAGCGTTTCTTCCGTCCGGAGTTCATCAACCGTCTGGACGATGTGATCGTGTTCCGTCCGCTGGTGCGTGAGGACCTGGTGATGATCGTGGAGTATGAGCTTAAGAAGGTTCGGGCGCGTCTCAAGGACCGGAAGATCACGCTGGAGCTTGACGACAAGGCCAAGGACTTCCTGATCGACAAGGGCTACAACCCCGATTACGGGGCGCGTCCGCTGCGTCGGGCGATCGAGCATCAGATCGAGGATCCGCTGAGCGAGGCGCTCCTGCGCGGGGAGTTCGAGGGGGGCAGCGAGGTGCGCATCACCCATGAGGTGGGCAAGGACCACCTGACATTCCAGGGCGGGAACGTGAAGTCTGATGAGGGCGACAAGAAGCTCGAACAGGCCGGCGCTGAGAGCACGTGATCGAAGCGAGGGGCGCGCGTGAGCAAGCGGTTTCTCCCTGATTCACACACTGAAAAGCAGAAAACCCCCGCCGCGCGAGCGTCGGGGGTTTTCTTTTCTCTCAGTGGGGCGGTCGCCGGGGCGACCGCCAAAGATCCTTAGCGCGCCGAGACCGGGACGGTGGGATCGAAGATGTTGCTGAAGTAGGCCGCGTCGTCGAGCATGCCGGCGTTGGGTGTGTAGAAGTTGCTGATCTTGCCGGTGGCGGCGTTGATGAACTTGTGGAAGACAGCGTGCCCGTCGGCGAAGCTGTGGGCGTTGCCGTTGAGTCCGAGGTTGCCGGGCCAATCGACCCAGTCTCCGGGGCGCGGTCCGGTCGGTCCGCCTCCGGCACCGCCGCGCCCGCCGGAACGCGAGCTACGGGCCGCGGTCGCCGAGGGCGATCTCGCCATGACCCACGATCCCTGGTTTTCCTGGCTGCGGGGGTCGTACTCCTCGAGGAAGGCCATCGTCCCGCTGGGTTTGGTGAGCTGGTCCATATTGGTCGGCGTGGGATCCTGCTCGGACCACCCCCAACCCACCCGAGCGCCCAGGAAGTGGTTGAGTGAATCACTGCGCCAGGTTCCGGGGCGGGGATCGGCGGGCGAGTGGTAGGCCGCCTCCTCCAACAGGTAATCCCACAAGACGCCATCGTGGAGCGCCGCCCGACGCTGGGCATCCTCAAACGACCCCGTGACGACCACCCAGTCTCCCGCGGCCTTGCCGGCCGTGCCCGGACCGGCGAAGCGGCCGTGGTCGTTCTCGTAGGCCACCCATCCCAGGGTGAGCTGGCGTTTCTGGGAGACGCTCTTGGTGATGAGCGCGGAGGTCTTGGCGTTGCCCAGCGCCGGCAGGAGCAGGGCGATGAGCAGCGCGATGATGGAGATGACGACCAGAAGTTCGATCAGAGTGAATGCCGTGCCGATGCCCCACCGTTGTCGTGCCATGCAGAGGCTCCTCATGAAGATTGCCGCGAGCGGACCCGCTCGCTCCACAGGGGAACGCGAACGATGCGCTAACCGCGCCCGCCGGGACGCGTGGTGGTCGGACCGGGTGTGTAGTTGGGGAGATAGATCCGCAGGAAGTAGTTGTAGTCCTCCAGCCCCGCGGCGCCGCCGCCCACCGAGACATTGAAGTTCTGGATGCTCGCGGTGTAGGGGCTCTTGAACTTGTAGAAGACGGCGTGGCCGTCGGCGAAGCTGTGGGTGTTGCCGTTGAGGAAAAGGTTCCCGGGCCAGTCGATCCACCCGGCGGTGCCGCGCTGGACCACGCCCATGACCCAGGATCCCTGATTGTCGTGCCCGCGGGGATCGAACTCCTCGATGAAGACCATGCCTTTGGAGGGGCTGTTGACCTCGTCGAGCTTGCGCACAGGCTCGGCGTCGGCGATCCCGCTAACCCATCCGGGGGCGCCGTTCATGAAGTTGCTGATTGAGTCGCTGCGCATGGTGTAGACGCGGGGGTCATTGGGGTTGCGGTAGACGTCGACGCTCTCCACGTACTCCCAGAGCATTCCGTCCTCGAGCGCCGCGATTCGCTGCTCGCGGGTAATTGTCGCGGGGTCCACGCCGGGCACCGCATTGACCCACTGGCCGTTAGCTTTTCCGGTGGTGAAGGCGCCCATCATGACGCTGTTTCTGTCGGCGGTGTAGGCCGTCCACCCCAGCGTGAGCTGGCGTTTCTGGGACATGGCCTGCATCACCCAGGAGCTTTCGCGTGCTTTTCCGAGGGCCGGAAGCAGAAGCGCGATGAGCAGCGCGATGATGGAGATCACCACGAGAAGTTCGATCAGGGTGAAACCGCGCCGCGATGTCGCTGATGCAATCCGCATGAAAAGCTCCTGAAGGTTGAACACATAGAGTCGATGCCGCAACAATGCTCAGGGGCGACTGGGCCGCCCACCGCGTCCCGGAGGCGGGTTGAATCCGGTGGCGTAGATGGACATGAAGTACTTGAAGTCCTCAACGCCACCGCCTGAGGGGGTGTAGTCGAACGTGGTGATCGTCGCGGTGTCCATGGACCTGAACTTGTAGAAGACCGCGTGCCCGTCGGCGAAGCTGTGGGTGTTGCCGTTGAGGAAGAGGTTACCGGGCCAGTCGATCCACCTGCCGGTGCCGCGCGGCTCCATATAGATCACCCAGGATCCGAGGTTCTCATGAAAGCGGGGGTCGAACTCCTCGATGAACACCAGCGACTTCGACGGGCTGTTGACGTCGTCGAGTTTCCGGACCGGCTTGGCTTGCGCCACGCCGTAGTCCCATCCCGGAGCGCCGTTCATGACGTTGCTGATTGAATCGCTGCGCATGGTGAACTGGCGGGGGTCGTTGGGGTTCTTGTAGACGTCGATGGACTGGACGTACTCCCAGAGCATGCCGTCTTCGAGGGCGTCGATGCGCTGCTCACGGGTGGTGCCGTCGAGCGCGAGTCTTACCTCGCGGACCCAGTGGCCGGCGGCCTTGCCGTTGGTGAAAGCGCCCATCATGACGCCATCGTTGTCGGGGGTGTAGGCCGTCCACCCGAGGGTGAGTTGGCGTTTCTGGGACATGGCCTGCATGACCCATGAGCTTTCGCGCGCCTTGCCCAGGGCGGGGAGCAGGAGGGCGATGAGGAGGGCGATGATTGAGATGACCACCAGCAGTTCAATGAGGGTGAAACCGGCCGCCGCGCTTCGCCTATTGGGCCACATCGAGTCAGCTCCTTGACCAGGGATTGCCGGAGAAGTCGTTCCCATGTTCTCGCCGCCACCCCCCCCGTCAGAACCCACGGGCCTCTGAAATGCCCCTCCGCCGATCGCCCCTTTATGCTAAGCACCGGGGGGGCCTCGGGTCAACCCATCTTGAACCGTGTTTAGAGACGGTCTGCAGGGCGGATCGTCCACGGAAAGGATGGCAGGGCGGAAAAGAAACTTTCGCCGGATTCACGGCGATCCGGGCCGAGAATCCGGATTGACGTGTGACCGGGATCGCGCCTAAGCTGATGGCGGTCGCGCAGAAACATCTCAGAGCGGGCGGTGCGCCCGGACCAGGAGACGATTATGATTCGGAATAAACGGCGGGGTTTCACCCTCATCGAGCTGCTGGTGGTGATCTCGATCATCGCGCTGCTGATCGCGCTCTTGCTTCCGGCGCTGGGGCGGGCGCGGGAGGCGGCGCTGACGGCGGACTGCCTGAATCGGCAGCACCAGACGTTCCTGGCGCTCTTCAGCGCGGCATCGGACAACAACAGCGTCCTGCCGCAGGTCCACTCGCACATGATCGAGTGGTTCCCGACGCCGTCGCGCGACGCGATGGATGAGTACATGAACCAGCAGTACAAGATCTTCTACTGCCCGACGCTGCAGGAAGGGTTCAATCTTCAGGTCGGCCCGCTGGCGCACGAGGCGTTCAAGATCACTTATCGGCAGGCGTGGACGCAGGACGACTACTGGGCTTTGGGGTTCCACCTGCTGGGGTATCTTTACATGGGGAACCCGACGTATCCGGGATCATCGCCGAACTCGATCTGGGTGGACACGGACCCCAAGCCGGGCGGAACGGGGAGCGGGGGGCGCGGCGGGTCGGGTCGGGGCGATCGGCCGGG
>JBGTFI010000121.1:0-21761 GCA_041747335.1 Phycisphaeraceae bacterium
TGCTGATCGTGACCCTGGCTGCCCTGGCCCGCGGATTGCGCCGACGCCACTGGCTGGCGTCGGTCGGCGTGCTCGTCCTCGGGCATTATCTGATGGTCGCCAACCTCCTGGTCCCGGCTGGCGCCTACGCCGCCAACCGCCTCACCCTACCCTTCACCTTCGCCGCCGCGGCCGTCGCCGCGGCCGGGTTGCGCCGACTCTCCCGACATTCCACTCGACACGGCGCGTTCGTCATCGTCGTCTTCGGCGGCCTGCTGCTCGTGATGGGCTTCACGGTCGTTCGCCGCGTCAACCCCACCTGGGACGCCGAACGCCTCCGTATGCACGCCGACTACCAGAACGCCCCCGACAATCCCATCGCCGTCTTCCACTACGCCGACACCCTTGCCCTCGAACGACGCCATGAAGACGCCCTGCGCTACTACCGCAAAGCCTTCGAGGCCCGACCCTCATCGCTTCAGGCGCACTTCGCCCTCGCGGAGATGCTCTACACCACCAGCCGATACGACGAGGCCGCTCTTCACTACCAGCAACTCGCCGACCGCGCACCGTTCGCCATCGAACCGCGCCTGCGCCTTTTCCACCTGGCGCTGATTCGCCACGACCCCCGCGCCGCCGAGGATTACCTCAGACAACTCGACTTCATCGCCCCCGATGATGAACGCGTCATCGCCGCCCGCAAACGCCTACAGATGGAGCAGGCAGCCGACCCCACCTTTTTCACGCAACCCTCAATCGTCCCAACCCCTGCCCCCCCCTCACCCTGAACCCTGAACCCTGAACCCTGTTACATCAGCCCCGCCGTTTCCGGCTGATCGAACATCAGGTTCATGCACTGCACGGCCTGCCCGCTCGTGCCCTTGATCATGTTGTCGATCGCGGAGAACAGGACGATCTTCCTCTCCCCGCCCCGAGGCCCCTCGTGATCCGCCGGTCCCACACCGGTCATCCGAACGGAAAGATCGCAGAAGTTGCTGTCCCGTACGTGCTTGACGTTCGGCAGGCTCGTCATGATCCGGATGAACGGTTCGCGCTGGTAGGCTTCCTCGAGCGCTTCGTACAGGTCGTCCTCCGTCACGTCGTCCGATGCGGGATCGAGGTAGATCGTCTCCAGAATGCCCCGGTCCAGGGGAATCAGGTGCGGTACGAACAGCACCCCGACGTGCTCGCCGCTCACCCTTTCGAGCGTCTGGATGATCTCCGGCTGATGACGATGCCCCCCGATGACCCCGTACGCGCTGTACGCCTCGTTCTGCTCCGGAAAGTGGAACTGCGGCTTGGGGCTCTTGCCCGCCCCGGTGATCCCCGTCGCCGCGTTGATGATGATGCCTCGGGATCGCGCCACGCCGGCTGTCAGCAGCGGCGCGATCGCCAAGGCCGCAGCCGTCGGATAGCACCCCGGCGTGGCGATCAGCGAGGCCCCCTGGATCGCCTCGCTGAAGAACTCCGGCACCCCGTACACCGCCCCCGCCAGGTTCGTCGGATCCTCATGCCGTGTCTGGTAGGTCGCCTCGTACACGCCCACGTCTTTAAGACGATAGTCCGCGCTGAGGTCAATGACCTTCAACCCGGCACTGAGAAATTGCGGCGCGATCTCCATCGACGCGCGATGGGGCAGCGCCAGGAACACCACATCCGCCGCCCGCGCGATCGCCTCGGGATCGATGGGTTTGCACGCGAGATCCTCCTCCGGCATCCGCCCCAGCAACTGCGGAAACTCCTCGCCCAGGTTGGGCGATTCGTCGCGCCGGCTGGCCAGGTACGTCACCTTCGCCGAAGGATGCCGCAGCAGTAGCTGGACAAGATGGAACCCCGCGTATCCCGTCGGGCCGACGATCGCAGCGCGAATGGTCATGGAGCGTATTGTTAAGCGTTGTGCGGTAAAGTCAACGAACGGACTCGTCGATCGCCGGCCGTCCTCGCGAGGAGACGGGTTGCCAACCTGGCCATTCGGGAGTCCGGCCCCGCCATAACGGCAGCCACCGCCTGGAATGCGCCTGCATAAATACCTGTTGATCAGGTATTTATCATTTCTGAGGTTGGCACGCGAATTGTTTCAGGAAGGGCGGACACTCGCTGAACCCTCAGCAGAAAGGAGAAAAACACCATGCTGCCTACCTTGATTCGCCGAAGTGGACGGTCCCCTTGGGACGACCCGTTTGACTTCATGCGGGACAACTGGGCTCGCTCGGTCATGCGGGGTGTGCTCGAAGACGAGGGGGTCGTCGGGAACTACCCCGTGGACATCCGCGAGGATGCCGACCACATCTACGTCGATGCCGAGATGCCCGGGTTCAAGAAAAGCGAGATCGAAGTCACCCTCGAAAACGGGGTTCTCACGATCACGGCTTCGCGGGAGCGGAAGAAGGTCGATGAGCAGACCGCCCACCTGACCGAACGCCGCTTCAGCCGGATCGCCCGCGCGTTCAACCTGCCCAACTCGGTCGATGAATCGAAAGTCGATGCCCACCTCGCGGATGGCGTGCTTCACCTGACCCTCAACAAGCGCGAAGAGGTCAAGCCCCGCCGCATCGAGGTCAAGTGACCCTCCTTTGCTCTCTCCTCCCTCCGAGACCGCGGCCCCCTGGGCCGCGGTCTTTTTTCAGACAGGCGGCTGGAGGCAAAATGCTTTGTCCGCCACTTGCATCGGCACGACATCCCGACTACAGTTCAGGCGTCCGGTGGAGGGATTTGTGCGGTTTACACCCGCCGTCATGGTTCGCGGTTGTCCCCTCCGCGAAGACAGGTAAGGTTGACTTTCAGGCGCGGCGGCCGGTCGCCATCTCCGCGCCGTCATTGTTCACGGAAGGTCCGATGACTTTTCGGATCGCTCAGCTTTGAAACCAGACCATGCTCGACTGACCCATTGCAGTTCGCCCGGGCGCGAAGCGGGGGCTGTAGTCCTTCACGCGGGGCACGCATCAGCGACACCACGAGACCACGACACAAAGTAAGAGAAAAGGAGACGGTTCCATGTCCACAGCCATCGCGGAATCAAAAAGCGCCTACCACGGCCCGAGCACCGAGATCATCGCGAACAAGCTCATCAGCATCCGCCTTCCCCAGGTGATCGAAGAGCTTGTCAACACCAACCGGGGCATCTACGAGGGTCAGATCAAGCAGCTCGAAAAGCAGCTTGAGGACAACGACGTGCCCCAGGAAGCTAAGTCTCACGTCAGGGCGGCGATCGAGACGCTCAGACAAGCCGAGATCAAAGCCAAGGAACCCGTCCGCGAGAAAATCGCCATCGCCATTCTCTCACTGCTGCGCGAGCATCGCATTCCGCTCCAACTCAAGAACGGCCAGCCCGCCGCCCCAGCCGACGCCAAGGCTCAGGGCGAAGGTAAGCCCCGAGGCCGCCGCAAGCGTGTCGACCCCGATGCCGTCTGCGATCAGATCAAGATTCTCGCCCGACAGGCCGGTGAGGAAGGGTTCTCCACCACCCAGGTTCAGGAGCATCTTGGCGTCTCCCAGCCGATCGCCCTTAAGTTCTGCCGCCTGCTCGTCGAACGCAACGAGATCAACCACAACGACCGTCCCCGACAGTTCAGTCGCTACTACGCGAAAGAATACACCGCCAAGTAAGGCGTGCATCCTCCCCGGCGGTTGCGGCGGGCATGTAAGGGGTGGCCGATTCTATGGCTACACAGACGCCAGCCCCTGCACCCTCCGCCACGCCGAAATCTGACCCAGGTGCGTTGACTCATGCACCAGCATCAGATACCCCAGCGCCGAACCGGCCTTGGGAAACAGCTTCTTCCACCGCTCCAGCGGCATCGGCCGCTCAAGCGTCGCCGCGCTGGTATTCCGCAGAGCCTCGGCGACCCGTGCGTGGCCTTGTTCGTACTGCCCGATGATCGACTGCTTCGTACCGTAGAGCGAAGCCTCCGCTTCAGGCTTCGAGAGCATGCCGAACCGGTGCTCGCGAGGGTCTGGGAACGTTCCGCCCGAAGCAAGCTGCGCGATCACCTCGTGGTAGATGTTCATGTGGCTGAACGTCCACGCCGGGTGGTTCATCCCCGGCCGCGGCTGAAGCATCATCTGCTCGTCGCTCAGGTCCGCCACCAGCTTCTTCGCATAGTCCAGGTTGCGGTCCCATCCGATCAGCAGCGATTCGATGCAGAGGTCAAGCATCGTGGTTTCCCTGTGCGTTTCCGTTGGTTACGTCTCTTACACCCCCATCGCCGACGGCAACCCCATCGCGCGCCGCCAGGCAGAGAGCTGGCCGAGATGATAAAGGTAATGCCCTGTCATCCCGAACACCAGCCCGTGCTCGACCGTGGGCAGGAACCCACGAAAGCCCTCGGTGGGCATCACGTCCGCGAGCGCCGCATCGCTGAGGTTTTCGATCACGGGCGTCACCGATCCATATCCGCGATCCAGCTCCGCCAGCAGCACCGCCTTGGCAGGATACTCCGCGCGGCCGGTCAGAAGTCTGGAACCCATATCAAACTTCGCCAGCCACCCCTGAGGCGCCCGATAGCCCGCGCCCGCCCACCGCGAGGCCTGCTCCCAAGACACCGCCAGGTGCCCCACGATCCACGCCGGATGGTTCATCCCCGCCGCGGGCTGGGCGGCCATCCGTTCGTCCTCGACATCCTTGAGCAGCATGTCGAGCATGTTCCGGTTGACCCGCGCATGGTCGAGTACGGCTTGGGAAATGGGCATCACGGTCCTTTCATCAAACCAGGCCTTCGCGGCCTGTCAGCGTTCGATGCCCGCCACGCTCACCGGGTTTCGCCGCTCACCCCGGATTCGCCGCCAGCTCCTGGCGCAATCGATCGATCTCGCTGCGGATCCGTTCATGATCCGTGCCGGACTCGGCCAGAACCAGCTCCGTCAGGGCCACCGCCGATTCGACTTCATCGACCACTGTCGAGTCCGCGCCAAGCTGCCGGATCGCCTCGCCCTCGCGCAGATAACGCGTCCTGACCAGCAGGCGGATCATCGGGTTGAGCTTGCGCACCGCCGCTACCAGCACGTGCTGGTTCGCCGAGTGCGGCGTGCTGAGCACCAGGTGCGACGCCTTGGCGACCCCCGCTTGCGCGAGCAGTTCCGGCTGCGTCGCGTCCCCGTAGATCGCCGTCCGCCCCTGCGATATCAGCTCCGTCACCGTGTCCATGTTCAGGTCGATCACCACCGTGTCCATCCCCGCTTCGCGCAGCAGGCGGTCCACCTGACGCCCGACCGGGCCGTAACCGACCACGATCGCCAGGCGGTCAGACACCGTCTTCACGTGCTCGACCGGCAACGCGTTGACCTGCCGCGCACGCTCCTCCGAACGTCGATTGAAGAACATCCACAACCGAGGACGGCGGCGAAGCCACGCCTCGATCGGCTCCACCGTCCGGAAGACCACCGGGTTGATCGTGATCGATACCAGCGCGCACGCCACCAGCAGATGCGTCCCCTCCTCCGGCAGCACCTTGTGATGCCGCGCCAGGTCCCCCAGGATGAACGAGAACTCCCCGATCTGCGCCAGCGCCGCCGCCACCGTGAGCGCCGTCCGCACCGGGTGCCCCAGCGCCGTCACGATCACCAGGGCCGCCAGCGGCTTGGCGATCAGCACGATCCCCAGTCCCGCGACCACCATGAAAGGATGCTCAACAAGAAACATCGGATCAAACAGCATCCCCACCGCGACGAAAAAGAGCACGGCGAACGCGTCGCGCATCGGAAGCGCATCGATGCCCGCCTGCTGACTCGCCGGCGACTGCGCCACCACCATCCCCGCCAGGAACGCCCCCAGCGCCACCGATGCCCCGAACACCACCGACGTCCCCGTCGCCACCGCGATCGAGAACACCAGGATCGTCAGCGTGAACAGCTCCCTCGACCGCAGCCGCGCCACCTTCACCAGCATCCACGGCATGAAGCGCGACCCGAAGTACCACAGCAGCACCACCATGATCGCCAGCTTCCCCAGCGCCAGCACCAGCGACAGCGCCCAGTGCCCACCTTCGGACACCGCGTGGGACGCCGCCCCGGCCGCCCCCGCGCCCGCCATGGCGGGAATCAGGACCAGGATCACTACCGTGAAGATGTCCTCCACGATCAGCCAACCCACCGTCACGTGACCGGCGTTGGTGTTGAGCTGGTTGTTGTCCATCAGCACCCGGATCAACACCACCGTGCTGGCCACCGCCATCGCCATCCCCAGCACCAGACCGGCCGTGAGATCCCAGTCAAACAGCGTAAACACGATCGCGCCGGCCGCCGTGGCGACCGCGCTCTGGGCGATCGCCCCCGGTATCGCGATCGAACGCACCGCCAGCAGGTCATCCAGATGAAAGTGCAGTCCCACCCCGAACATCAGCAGGATCACCCCGATCTCCGCCAATTGCGGCGCCAGCGTCACGTCCGCGACGATTCCCGGCGTGTACGGGCCGATCACGACCCCCGCCAGCAGATACCCCACGATCGGCGACAGCCCGAACCGCTGTGTCATCAGCCCCAGCGCCCACGCGGCGGTAAACCCCAGCGCGAGCGTCGTCAGCAGCGGAAAATCATGCATGAATGTGTTGTACCCGACCGGTCCACACCGTTCCAGCAGGGAGCTTTGTTGAGTGTTCTGTGTAGTGTTGGGTGCCACTGGCGGCTCGCCCGCCCGTGCCTCCTGCCTCCCGCCATTCGCTACCCGCTAACGGCTCACCGCCACCCGCTAACTCCCCACATACCTCGCGTAAATGCTCCGGGCCACGTTCGGCTCCTTCGTCCCCTTCACGATCGCCCGCCCGTCCGTGAACACCGTCAGCTCGTAGTCCGTCCCGTTGTCGCGGAGGTCCGCCCGGATCATGAACTTGTTGGCCTGCACCTTCCCGTGGGCCCGCAACCGCCCGGCCAACTCCTCAAAATCCAGCTTGTGCCCGTTGCCCTGCTTGTGCGTGAGCTGCACCGCGTTGCGCCCGCACAGCGTCGTCGTGCTCGATCCGAACTTTCCCTCCAGGAACTCGAACCGCCTCTGCTTCGAGCAGATCCCCTCGCTCACCTCGTACGCCCGCGCCACCTTGAAGTGCCGCATCGTGTTGTGCCACAGGTCGATGTTCAGCATCGTCGGACACACCGCCTCCCAGTTGCCCGTGAGCACCTTGAGCGCCTCGGCCACCTGGAAGTTCGCGATGATCGACACCGCCGGGCCGATCACCCCCGCCGTGTCGCACGTCGGGTTCAGCCCCGGCGGGGGCATCTGCTCGAAGATATCGCGCAGGTCCGGCGTCGCCCTGCCGAGCTTCTCCCACGGCGTGTCGCCCGTTTGCCCCGGTGGAACCGTGTGCGGCAAGATCGTGTAGGCCGCGCCGACGGTGCCCACCGCGCCCCCGTAGATGTAGGGGATGCCGTGCTTCACCGCCACATCGTTGGTCAGGTACCGCGTCTCGAAGTTATCCACCCCGTCGAGCATGACATCGACCCGGCCATAATCAGGGTTGCCGATCCCCGCCAGCCGCTCGATGTTCGTGTGGTTCACATCATCGACGATCGCCGTCACCTTCACCTGCGAGTTGATCTTGGCGATCTTGCGCTTGGCCGCCTCGGCCTTGGGAACCGCATCCCGCACATCGTCCTCATCGAAGAGCACCTGCCGCTGAAGGTTCGTCAGCTCGATGAAGTCCCGATCCACGATCACCAGATGCCCCACACCCGCCCGCGCGAGCATGTTGGCGATCACGGTCCCCAGCGCCCCGCACCCGATCACCAGCGCCGTGGAGGCAAGAAGTTTGCGCTGCCCCTCTTCCCCGAAGCCGGGCAGGAGCATCTGACGATGGTAGCGGTCAAGGTTGGTCATCGAGGGTGTACTTGATCTTGGGGTAGTTTTCGAGGAACTCTTCGATTGCGATGGCGAGCGCCGTATCAGGGTATTCACTTGCCAACTCACGTAATTTGGCCATGTGACGCTCCTTGACTTCGGTCATATACAGAATCTTAAGAACCTCACGCAAACGCGCCAGATCATCCTTCTCGTAAATCAGCGAACCGATGGTCGGCGCCACCATGTAGCTCATTGACTTCCGCAGTTCGTGGACCGGATCCTTTACCCCCTCGTCAGCAGTGTCCGTTGACCCGGTAACCGTCGGGGGGGCGGTTGGCGGTGGTGCCAAGTCCCCTAGTGCTGGGGGGTTCCGGAGATCAAGATTGCTCTTCAGCGTCTTCTCCATCAATTCCCAGAAGGACGCGTATGCCTCCTCGCCGGGTACCCAGTTGGCCATAAACCATGCCTCCCATTCACCGTCAGCCGTCTGAATGCGAGGATTGAGAAGGACGATGCCATCGTCATAGGCAGATAAGGCCAGGCAATCTATCAGATGCGTACCGTCCGGAAACCTTGGCACACTCTCGTAGTCAGGCTGGCAATCCATCGCGCTGATGCTGCCGCTCTTGGCGAAGAGCGGATCGAAGTCCACGAGCCAGCAAATCCGCTCGGCAGGCCAAAGTTCGTAGATGAACGGCGAGAGATTCGACCAGCCGTTGGTTACCCGCAGAAAAGTGCGATACGAGTCAGGCAGCCGCCGTCCGATTCTGTTCTCGAGTGCGGTGACTTGCTCTTCCGTAGCGGGTGGGTTACCCAGCCAGCCGGAGGCTCTGCGCGATGGATCGATGCGGCCATCCTCATCCTCCATCGCGAGCATGGCGTCGTTCAATTCCTTCAGGAGTTTTTCCCAATTGAATGTCATATCCGCCAACCGCTACCCCGCCACGAGACTCCCCCCCTCCACCGGGTCCACCTTCACGCCCAGCTCCACCAGGTACTTGAGCGCCGCCTCCACGCGCTCCTCCGGGCCGGTGAAGAGCACGGCCATGATCCCGATGTCCTTCTGCACGCTCGCCTGACGGATGTCGAACTGCACATCCGCAAAGCGCGTAGCCATCTTCCACAGGCAAGGCTCATTCTGATGCCCGCCCTCAAACGTCAGCCAGCATTTTTGAGTCGTAGTCATGGTGTCTGGGTGTCGTGGTGTCGAGTGTCCTGGTGTCATGTGTCCGAGACTCGCGACACCACGACACGCGACACCCTGACAATCCTTATCCTCCCGCGATCGCCGGGACGATCGACAGCTCATCCCCGGCCTTGAGGGGTGTGTCGAGGTTGTCCAGGAAGCGAATGTCCTCATCGTTCACGTACAGGTTGATGAAGCGGTTGACCTCCGGTGTCTGGCCGTTGTCCTTGAACAGCCGCTTGCCCAGCTCCGGGAACCGGCCGGTCAGCGCCCCCAGCGCCTCCTTGACCGACCCGCCCGCTACCTCGACGCTGGCGTGATCGCCCGCCTGAGGCCGCAGCGCGGTGGGAATCTGAACGGTGATGGTGTCGGGCATATTCGAGTCTCCTCAGTGCTTGCTTCGTTCTTGTCCAGTTCGTCCACCCTTTCCGCTCCCTTACGGTCGCGGCTCGTTTCTATGCCCGCGCCTTCACCACTTCCACGCGCTGATCCTCCTCGATCTGCTTCACCAGGTCGTTGAACTCCGCCATCTTCGCGTTGATGGCCGGGAGCATCGCGAACCGGCCCTGCATCACCTCGACGGTCTTGAGCCCGTTGCCTGTGATGCAAACGCAGATCGGCTCGTCACGCGGAATCCGCCCGCTCTGGATCAGCTTGATCGCGCACGCCAGCGTCGTCCCGCCCGCCGGCTCCGTGAACACCCCCTCCGTGCAGGCAAGCAGCTTCACCGCTTCCAGAATCTCATCGTCCGTCGCCGAAGCGCCCCATCCGCCCGATTCGCGGATCACCTTGATCACGTAATACCCATCCGCCGGGTTGCCGATGGCGATGCTCTTGGCGATGGTGTTGGGTTTCTGCGGCCGAAAAAGCTCGCTCTCCTCCTCGATCGCCTTGACCACCGGGTTGCAGCCGGCCGCCTGCGCCCCGTACATCCTGGGACCGTTGTCTTCGACAAGCCCAAGCGTGATCAGCTCCCGGTACGCCTTCCACACCTTCGGCAGGATCGTCCCCCCCGCCACCGGCACCACCGTATGCCGCGGCAGCGACCAGCCGAGCTGCTCGGCGATCTCAAACCCGTGCGTCTTGGCGCCCTCGGTGTAGAACGGCCGAAGGTTCACGTTCACGATCGCCCAGTGGTATTTATCCGCGATCTGCGAACACAACCGGTTCACATCATCGTAATTACCCCGGATGCGCACCATCCGCGGGCCGAACACCAGCGAACCGATGATCTTCCCCTCTTCGAGGTCATCCGGAATCATCACGAACGCCCGCAGGCCCGCCGCGGCCGCGTGCGCCGCCACGCTGTGCGCCAGGTTCCCCGTCGAGGCGCAGCCGACGGTGTCGAACCCGAACTCGATCGCCTTGGTCAAGGCCACCGCCACCACGCGATCCTTATAGGAAAACGTCGGATAGTTGGCCGAATCGTCCTTGATGTAAAGCTCTTTCACCCCCAGCTCCGCCGCCAGCCGGTCCGCCTTAAGCAGGGGGGTCATGCCGGATTTCAGCCCCGCCCGCGCCGGCCCCTCGACCGGGAGCAGATCCTTGTACCGCCACAGGCTCCGCGGCCCGGCCTCGATCGACTCCCGCGTCACCTTCCCCCGCATCGCGTCGTAATCGAACGCCACCTCCACAGGCCCGAAGTCGTTATCACAGACCGTCCGCGGCTCGATCGGATAATCCGTACCGCACTCCTTACACCGCAATGCCTTGACGAAGCTCATGGTTCTCTCCGCCCCCGGAAGTGACCCCGGAAGATTCCCTGGAATACACTCAGGGAGATCGGCCGGCAGGAGGGCGACGCGCCCCATCGGGCCAACAAAAAAGCCCTTCTTCCGATGATAAGAAGGGCTTGGGGTCGTCCGCTGAGGGGCGACTGCCGCTTCTTATCTTCCCTCACCCTCCCAGGCGTTTATTTCCGGGGGTGAGGCGGGAGTTCGCACCAGCGGGCCGGCTCTCCGGCCCCGGTTGCGGTGGCGTCTTCGGGCCCGTCCCTCAGCCACTCTCGATAATCTGCGCCAGCAGGTCAGGATGTCAACCCGGATTATAGACGGCGGCGGCGGGGGGGTCAACGACAGCGCCTTTGCGAACTCCGCATCCCCCCGACGTCCCTTCCCTCACTCCCAGATCCCCACCTCAAATTGCCCACGCGAATCGGCCGCCCCGCGGAACATCCCCTGCGTGTTGAACACCATCGCGATGTTCCCACTCCCATCCACCGCGATCACCCCACCGTCGCCCGGCTTGAGCACCTCCCGTACCACGTGCCCGGCCGCCGCTTCCAGCGAAAGCCCCTTGTAGCGCATCGCCGCCGCCACCCGCTGCGCCACCCCGTGGCGGATGAACTCCTCCCCGATGCCCGTCCCCGACACCGCGCACGTCGCGTTCTCCGCATAATTCCCCGCGCCGATCAGCGGTGAATCGCCCACCCGACCGGCCTTCTTGTTGGTCATCCCGCCCGTCGAAGTCGCCGCCGCGAGATTCCCGTGCTTGTCCAGCGCCACGCACCCGACCGTCCCCATCTTCGTCGCGTCCACTTCGCTGTGATCCAGCATCGTTGTCCTCCTTTGCCGGGCGCGCTGCCACTGCTCGTAGCGCCGGTCGGTGTGAAAGTAGTCCTGCCCGACGCGCTCCACCCCCATCTCCTCCGCGAACGCCTCGGCGCCCTCGCCGGCCAGCAGAATGTGCGGCGTCCTCTCCATCACCAGCCGGGCCAGCGTAATCGGGTTCTTCACCGTCTTCACCCCCGCCACCGCCCCGCACGCCAGGCTCTTGCCGTCCATGATCGAAGCGTCAAGCTCATGCCCACCCGCCTCGGTGAACACCGCCCCCCTGCCCGCGTTGAACTGCGGCTGATCCTCCAGATAGCGCACGGTCGATTCAACCGCATCAAGACTCGTCCCTCCTCCTTCCAGGATCGCCTGCCCTCTCCGCAGCGCCTCCGCCAGCGCATCTTGGTAGGCCTGCACCTGCGCGGGATCGGTGTCGCGGGAGATGACCCCCGCCCCGCCGTGGATCGCGATCGCGTAGTGCTGTGTCATGGTCTGTGCGCGCGCGCCCACGGAGCACCCTCCCAAGATCATCACCAGCGCGCACCATACCACCGCAACGAGCCGCGCGCGTGAGCAAGCGGTCTTCCGATCATAGCGCCTGATTTGTCCCATGATCGTCCCCGATGCCCGGCCAGCGTTACCGCAGGTCGTACGTCTCCGCCGGTTCGCGAGGCGTCACCCCCACATCCGCCGAACGCAGGTGCAGATCGCGCTGGGGGAAGGGAATCGTGATCCCGTTCTCGCGGAACAGCCGGTCGATGTTCTCGTGGATCGCGTCCCGCGCGGGCGTGCGCTGCCACACGTGCTTCACGAACGCACGCACCTGGAAGTTCAGCGCGCTATCCCCGAAACCCACGAAAAATACCTCCGGCTCCGGATCGTCCATCACCAGCGGACACGTCCGCACCGATTCCAGCAGCAGCTCACGCGCTTTTTGCCGATCCGATCCGTAGGCGATCCCCACGGGGATCAGCACCCGCGTCATCGGGTTCGACAGCGTCCAGTTCGTCACCTGCCCGGTGATGAACTCCTTGTTGGGGATGATCAGCTCCCGCCGGTCGCGGTCGGTGATCGTCGTCGCCCGGATGCGGATGCGCGAGACCGTCCCCACGGTGTTCCCCACCGTCACCCGGTCCCCCAGGCGGATCGGCTGCTCGAAGAGAATGATCAGCCCGGAGATGAAGTTCCCGAAGATCTCCTGCAACCCGAAGCCCAGCCCCACCGCCATCGCCGCCACCAGCCACTGCACCTGCTCCCAACCGATGCTCACCTGCCCGAAGGCGTACACCACGCCCAGGATCGTGATCAGGTACCTGCTGATCGTGGACACCGCGTAGCGTTCCCCCGCGTTGAGCGGCAGCCGCTGCAGGATCGCGATCTCCAGCACGCTCGGCACGTCCCGGCTCAGCACCAGCGTGATGCCCAGGATCGCCAGGGCCGTCAGAAGCTGCTGCCAGGTGATCGTTTCGCTTCCCGGAATAAACTGCGTCTTGAGTACGCTCAGCGCCGGCAGCACGCTCGACCAGATCAACCACAGCCCCACCAGCAAAGTGCAACCGACCAGCGCCCGCAGGAGCTGATGCATCTTGGCGTCGATCTGCATCGGGTCGAACGGGTCCGCCGGCTCGGTGATGACCGGGGTTTCTCCCCGCCGCGGGCGCGTAAGGTCGATGCGAGCCCGGTCGCGCTCAGTCGACGATTCCGCCCGCCGGTGCGACACCAGCAGCCACCGCACCAGCATTTCCCTGGCCAGCAGCGCGCCCACCACCAGCCAAAGAGTCGCCTGAAGCCGCCCCGAACCAAGCTGCTGCGCCGTGTAGAAGTACCCCGCCCCTGCCATCAGCCCCAGCACGAACCACACGCCCACCGCCGCCGGATACCACAGGTAACGCAGCCGCGCCACCCACCCTTCGGGATGATGCCGGATCAGGTTCGCCGCGATCCCGCTCGAAGGTTTGAGCAGCCGCAGCACCACCATCCCCGCGATGAACATCACCGCGATGAACCCCAGCCTTCCCAGCGAATTGACGTACGCCTCGGCCGTGTCCGGACTCATCGACTCCTGCGCGTTGAGCGTGCTGAGCACGAAACGCGTCGGCACCGCCGTCACCAGCATGAGCAGCGCCGCCCGCCTCAGCAGCGCCACCGTCCGCTGCGTCCAACCGAAGTGGCAGGCGAACAGCCCGCCGGGATGGCATGCCAGGTGAAACGCCCGCAGCAGCAGGAACGTCACCATCGCCGCTCCCGCTCCCGCCGCCACCGCCCGCACCGCGTCGGGCGTCATCAACGACGCCTGGAGCTGCCACGTGACGAACAGCACCAGTGCCGGCAGCGGAAGCGCCAGGATCATCGTGATCACCATCGCCTCGACCGTCACCGCGAAGCTGTCCGCCGCGGCCTCCCCCACGCGATCGTGAATCGACCGCAGGTATCGCCGCAATCGGAAGCTCCACAGCACCACCGCCAGGTACGCCGCTCCCGCCACCCCCCACAGCACCGGCTCGCGCTGCGCCAGCGCTCTGCAGGTCTCCCACACCGGACCCCACACCGTCTCCCACCCCACCAGCCACGCCAGCGCCGTCACCGCGTCGCGGAACGTCTGGCGGTTGATCGGCGGGGCGCTTCGGATCTGCAGCAGCCTCTCGTCCAGGAGCTTCGCGTAGTCCTGGGCTTTCTTGACAAGGTCCGCCTCTTTCTCGTTCAGGTTCCCCAGTTCCGTGACATACTCCTGGTACCGGTCCTTGAGCGTCGCCAGCAACGCCTGCCTGGCCGTAAGCAGCTTGCGCACCTCCGGCCGAACACTGTCACGCACCGTGGGCAAGAGGTCACGTTCCTGGAGCAGCGCCTCGACGCGTGCATCGAGGTCCGCCAGCCGCTCCAGCTCATCCTCCACCAGAAGTTGATCCAGACCCGTCTGCGCGATCACCTGCTTGCGATCCGCCGCGTCCTTTTTGTACTCCAACTCCGACGGCAGATCCCCGCGCCGCTTGCGGACTATCCGCCCGAACTCCTCGCTCAGCCCCGCTGCCTCGAGCATCTTCGGCGCGTTCGCCGTGTCAGACGTGATCTGATCCAGGCGCAAGCTCGCTTCTCGCAACGCCATCTGCGTCCGTTCCAGCGCCGAGACCACCGCCAACTGCTTCTCACTGAACTGGGCGTTGCCCTCGGCCAGAGACTGCACCAGCGGGTGCTTGTCCCCCGTGTCCAGCCTCGCCCGCTCGGCCTCGATCCGCTCCCGCTGCGCCTCGCTGCGCCGCCGCGCATTGACGATCTCCTGAAGCTTCTCCAGGTCTTGTCGAAGCCGCGTCGCCGTATGCCGATCCCAGTCACGACGCGCCTCGAGCAGCCGCGTCCTCGCGTCGTGGCTCACCCGTTCCTGCTCGATCGCCCGGATGCTCGCCAGCGTCGCCTCGCGCTCCGCCGTCAGCTCCGTGCGCCTGGCCTCCACCACCAGGGATACACGCTCCACCGCGTTGAGGCTCGATAGCTCCTCTTCGATCTCCGCCAGCCTCACCCGCCGCGTGATCAGCCTCGTCTGAAGCGACTGAGGCTTGGCCCGCTCATCCGAAAGCACCTGTTCGGCCTTCGCAAGGTCCGCCTCCGCCGTCGAAAGCGCCGACCGATACGTCACCAGCGCCTGCTCCAGCGATTCGAGCGTCGCCTCGCCACGGGTCAGCGCCTCGGGCAGCACCGGCTGCTCCGCCGCCGCCGCCAGCAGGCCCTCGCGGATCTCCGCCGTCTGACGCGGGGCCGTCACCACCAGGTCCTGAAACGACGTCGCCCGCTGCGTGTCCAACCGCGCGGCACGAAGGTACCCCAGCGCGCTGTTGAAGAGCCGCACCACCTCCGTCTGCGTCTCTTTGGGAAGGTCCGAGGCGTTCTGAGCAGACTCCAGCCGCGCCTGGATCTGCTCCTCCGTCAGCTTCGAGCTGGCGACCGTCTCCGTCGGCGCCGGGCCGGGCTCCACCAGAGAGCGCGGCGGAAGCGGTCCGGGCGCGAGAATCTCCGGCTGCGTCGCCTGCCTCGACTCCTGCTGCCCCAACGCCTCCACGCAGCACGTGCAAAACCCCAGCGCTGCCGAAATGACAAGCGTCCATCTTTGAAAGGCGCTTCGACGATTCATTGCCTGGTCAGCTTGCCCCCGACGCGCGCCTCATCGTGCGGCACGCCCCGGCGACGGCCCTCCTTCGGTCGTCAATCCATCCGTCTGCGTATTATACCGGACCACCCGGTCTGATCCTATGTCGGCTGTCGGGTCTTTTCCCCTGCCAAGATTCCGCAGGCTTCCCACCCCCACGGCCGAGAATCACTCCCGCTCCGCTTCCGTCAGGCCCGGCGCTGCCGCGTATCGCGTCAAACCCCGCCGCGTCGTGCGCACAAACTCCGCAAGTTCCACGCACAGCGGGTCGTCACCAAGCTCCTGCAACACCTGTGCCGCCGCCGACTTATTCGTCCGCCCTTCCTCAAACACGATCTCATACGCGCGCTTGATCCTCGGAATGCTCTCCCGAAAGCCCGCCCTCCGAAGCCCCACCAGGTTGATCCCCCCCAGCACCCGGGTGTAGTAGCAGATCCCAAACGGCGGAAGGTCGCTCGAAACCCCCGCCAGACCGCTGAGCAGCGCCAGCCGACCCACACGGCAGAACTGATGCACCCCGCTGGCGCCCCCCAGCACCACTCGGTCGGCCAGCTGCACGTGCCCGCCCAGCACCGCCCCGTTCGCCAGCATGTTGTCATCGCCCACCACGCTGTCGTGCCCCACGTGGGCGTTGGCCATGAAGTAGTTGCGGTTCCCGATCGTCGTCGGCCGATCCCCCGTAGCCCGATGGATCGACACCCCCTCGCGGTAGATGTTCTCATCCCCGATCACCACCCCGGCGCCGGGATGGCGGGGGTCGTACTTGCGATCCTGCGGCGAGAACCCAAGGCAGGTGAACGGATAAACCGTGTTCCCCCGCCCGAGGGTCAACGGACCTTCAAGAAAGACATTACCGATCAGCCTCGTCCCGGCCCCGATCGACACCTGGCCCTCGATCCGGCACCACGGGCCGACCTCCACATCGTCCGCCAGCTCCGCCCGCGGATCGACCAGGCTTGTGGCATGAATGCGTGCGGACATGGAGCGCGGAACCTTCAGTAGGGGGGCAATGCCGCGGCTATAATAGGGTTTTGCCGCGCTTCCGCCACAGATCGCGATGCCCACCATCGAAACCGCCCATCAAGCCCCGATCCTCGCCGCCGCCGACCTGGGCACCGTGCCCTACGCCGACGCATGGGCGCGGCAGCTTTCGGTCCATCACTCGGTTCTGACCGGCGGCCCCCCGACCCTCCTGCTCCTGGAGCACCCGCCGGTCATCACCCTCAGCCAGCGCCCGGACGCCCGCCGACACCTCCTGGCCGACGACGCCCGCCTGCGCGACCTGGGCATCGACCTTCAGGAAACCAACCGCGGCGGCGACATCACCTACCACGGTCCCGGACAGCTCGTCGTCTACCCCATCCTCCGACTGGCGGACTACCACCTCAACGTCGGCAGATACATGAGACTGCTCGAAGAGGTCATCATCGACGCCGTCGCCCGATTCGGCGTCCGCGCCGGAACGATCGACGGCTGCACGGGCGTCTGGGCAGGCTCCTCCAAGCTCGCCGCCCTGGGCATCCGGGTCCGACGCGGGGTCACCCTCCACGGCCTGGCCCTCAACGTCACCACCAACCTCGCCCACTTCCAGACCATCATCCCCTGCGGGCTGGCGAACCGGTCCGTCACCAGCCTCCAGACCATCCTCGGCCACGCCTGCCCCCCCATGGACCAGATCCAGGCGGCACTGGTCGATCAGTTCATCCAACATCTCGCCCCACGCCTTAACCGCTGATTTCCGGGTTACCCGCCTGCGCCGCGCTACCGCGCACTGCTATACCGGCCTGTCTGCTTCTTCCCCAAATCCTACACCCTGCCCTCACGGCGCCTGAACCAGGAAACTGGACGGCATCCGGTTCTGACTCCCTCGCTGCTGGGCTTCGAGTGAAATCTCGTTCGCCAGGTTGCAGGGAAACTTCTGCTGAAGCTCGAGCACCATCTCCGCGTACTCATCCTGCCCGTGCGGACCCAGCGCGAACGCCTGCGTGTACGCAAACAGACCCACCGTCACCAGCGACCGGAACGGCCCGTGGTAGTAATAGGCCTCCACGCCCGCCTCACGCAGCGACTTCACCGCCGCCTCCGCCGCCGCGCGCGGGCCTTCTCCCGCCGGATCGTCAAAGAACGCCACCTGTAGCGAGTACATCCCCGTGTGCGTCCGAAGGTCCGCCGGGTGCATGGTGCGCGCCTCCCCGCCGGGCGTCAGCGGCACCAGTTCTACCTTCTCGTAAGGCCGCTTCCCGTCGATCACCAACATGCGCGTCTGGCGGAGGTCGCTCTGGGCGGCTGGGTCCGTCGGATTCACGTACTTGCCGCGATAGACCTCGACGCCATCTGCCCGAGGCAGGTACCAAAGATCGGGCACGTTCGCCCGCTTCTGGAGGTAGGCAATCGCCCGCGCCGCCTGGGCCTTGGCGTCCTTGCCTTGCAGGCTCGCCATCCGGATCGCCCAGCCGTCGAGCGGGCGCTCGCGCAGGCGTCCGGAGGCCGGCTGGACCGTGGAATCGGCATACTCTCTCATGCCCGCCCAACCGTCCGAGACCACGTACTCATAAGTGCAGCCCCCTGCGACGGCTAGCGAGGCAACGATCGCCGACAAACTCAGGATGATCGATCTTCTCAGGCGCATGGCGTAACCCCGCCACTCTACCCGCCCAAGCCCGCCCCCACAAGGGACTTGACGCTTGACCCGAACTGGTCTACTCTATCATCCGGATGGATAGATGAATGGATCTCGCCAAGACCACCAAGATCGCCAAGGTAGCCCGGCGACCGGGCGATAAGTAAACCAGAGACCTTGACCACAGACGATCACAAGACCGTCCAGCCCGCCAACGGCGCGGGGCCTGATCGGCTGCTCGCCCGGATGGCCAGCCTCGCAGACCCCACGCGCCTGCGCCTGCTCCACGCGCTCGAACGGCAGGAACTGGGCGTCGCCGAGCTTTGCGAAGTCCTTCAGCTTCCCCAATCCACCGTCAGTCGCCACCTCAAGATCCTCACCGACCAGGGCTGGACGCGCCATCGCCGCAAAGGCACCGCTCATCTTTACCAATCCCGTGTGGAGGAACTGGACCCCGCCGCGGGCGAACTGCTCGCGCTCACGCAACGTCAGGTCGAACACTGGCCCGCCCTCAATCAGGACCGCCTGCGCCTCGCGGGCTGTCTGCGCAAGCGCGAGCAGGATCCCCAATCCTTCTTCGCCCGCGCCGCCGCCGACTGGGACCAGCTTCGCCTCGAACTCTACGGAGCGAACTACATCACCGCCGCGCTGCTGGGGCTGCTGCCCTCCGATTGGACCGTCGCGGACCTCGGCTGCGGAACCGGCGCGACGCTCCTTGAACTAAGCCCCTGCGTAAAGCACGTGATCGGCGTCGATCAATCGCGCGAAATGCTCGACGCGGCGCGCCATCGCTCAAAGAACCTGCCGAACATCGAGCTGCGGCGGGGATCGGTTGATGAGATCCCCATCGAGAGCGCCACCTGCGACGCGGCGATGTTCGTGCTGGTCCTTTCGTACCTCGAAGAACCGTTCGTGGCGATCCGCGAGGCGGCGCGCATCCTGAAGCCCGGGGGACGGCTGGCGATCGTCGATCTGCTGCACCACGATCGCGACGACTTCCGCCGCCAGGTCGGGCAGCGCTGGCCGGGATTCCGGGAAGAGGAACTTCGCCGATGGCTGACCCGGTCCGGATTTGACGCCCCCTCCATCCGTTCGCTCGAACCCGATCCCCACGCCAAGGCGCCCGCGCCCCTGCTGGCGACGGCGCGGCGCGCGTCGGAGTAACAGACGATCACTTAGTCGGAATCAACCACCAGGAGACCCACCCCATGACCATGACACAGACCCGCCCCGACATCACCGCCACGGCCACCACCCCCTTCGAGTTCAAGGTGCGCGACCTTTCACTGGCCGACTGGGGCCGCAAGGAGATCGAGCTGGCGGAGAAGGAGATGCCCGGGCTGATGTCCGTGCGCGAGGAGTTCGCCAAGCAGCAGCCGCTCAAAGGTCTCAAGATCATGGGCTCGCTGCACATGACGATCCAGACGGCGGTGCTGATCGAAACGCTCTCGGCCCTGGGGGCGGAGGTGCGCTGGGCATCGTGCAATATTTTTTCAACGCAGGATCACGCGGCCGCTGCCGTCGTCGTCGGTCCGAAGGGTACGGTGGAAAAGCCCGCGGGCGTGCCCGTTTTCGCGTGGAAGGGAGAGAGCCTCGAGGAATACTGGTGGTGTACCGAGCGCGCCCTGGACTTCGGCGACGGTGAAGGCCCGGACCAGATCGTCGATGACGGCGGTGACGCGACGCTCCTGATCCACAAGGGCATGGAGTTCGAGAAGGCCGGGGCCGTGCCCTCGCCCGACACCACGAAGAACGCCGAGTTCAAGCAGGTGCTCAAACGCCTGGCGACCTGCTTCGAGCAGGATCCGAAGCGCTGGACCAATGCGGCGAGGAAGTGCAAGGGCGTCACGGAGGAGACGACCACCGGCGTGCTGCGCCTCTACCAGATGCAGCGCGAGGGGAAGTTGCTGTTCCCAGCGATCAACGTCAACGACTCGGTGACCAAGAGCAAGTTCGACAATCTGTATGGTTGCCGCCATTCGCTGATCGACGGACTGAACCGCGCCGCGGACGTGATGATGGGCGGGAAGGTGGCGGTCGTGTGCGGGTACGGGGACGTGGGCAAGGGGTGCGCGCAGTCGCTGCGCGGGCAGGGGGCGCGGGTGATCGTGACGGAGATCGACCCGATCTGCGCGCTTCAGGCGGCGATGGAGGGCTACGAAGTCAAGACGCTCGAGGACGTGGTCGGCTTCGCGGACATCTTCATCACCACCACGGGCAACTTCCACGTCATCACGGTGGACCACATGAAGAAGATGAAGGACGGGGCGATCGTGGGGAACATCGGGCACTTCGACAACGAGATCGACATGGCGGGGCTTGAGGAGTTCCCGGGGGTGAAGCGGACGAACATCAAACCGCAGTTCGACAAGTGGACGTTCCCGGACGGGCACGGCATTCTGGTTCTGGCGGAGGGCCGGCTGCTCAATCTCGGTTGCGCGACGGGTCACCCGTCGTTCGTGATGTCCAACAGCTTCACGAACCAGGTGATGGCTCAGATCGAGCTGGCGGTGAACGCGGGCAAGTACGAGAAGAAGGTGTACGTGCTGCCCAAGCACCTGGATGAGAAGGTTGCGCGGCTGCACCTGGAGAAGCTTGGCGTGAAGCTGACGAAGCTCTCGAAGGAACAGGCCGACTACATTGGCGTGCCGGTGGAGGGGCCGTACAAGAGCGACCACTACCGGTACTGATCCGCCTCGCCGGGCGGCCGCGACAAAGCAACATGAAAAAGCCCGGAGCCTCCCGCTCCGGGCTTTTTCATTTGACGCGTGCCTACTGCGAGATCACCAGCCCCGCGCGCTGTCGCATGTACTGCAGCAGCTCCTGGGCATCGCGCGGGACGCCCCCGGAGACGATCGGCGCGAAGATCATCTTCGGCAGCACGTTTGCTCCCCGGCCGTCGTGCGCGGCCGCGTAATACTTCACGTCAAAGTCGATCTGCCGCTCGATCCAGGGGTCGTTCCAGGCCTTGTCGAAGGCGTCGGCGCCGACGAGGAGGACGGCCTTGATCTTCGCGCGGGCGAACGTGACGGGCCAGTTGTCGGTGAACGCCCAGTGATGAAACTCCAGGAACTTTGAACGATCCGCCCGCCAGACCGCCAGCGCCGTTCGGGCGAGGTTGCAGGCGTCTCCGTGCCGCTCACGGACCTGCGGCAGGTCTGGAATCTCCGGGTTGCAGTCATGCAGCAGCGGAACCGGCAGCAGCGCGACGATCAGGTCGTCCCCGAAGTGAGGCCGAACCTCCTCAAGCTGCTGGTGCAGCTTCTGGCAGGAAGGACACGTATAGTCAAAGAGCTTGACCATCCACTGCGAAGCACGGCGCGAACCGACCGTCGGCACGTCGTAAAGATCGACCGCCAGACCCACCCGATTTTGCTGCGTGGTCAGAATGCGGATGATGCGCTTTTCCTGGGCGTCGTCCGGATCGGCAGATGATTCTGCCGGCGCGGGCGGGGCAGTCGTCGAATCGGGCGGCGCGGCCTCCGGGATCGGCGCGAACGGCGGCCTTGCGGCCGGCG
>JBGTFI010000122.1:0-2002 GCA_041747335.1 Phycisphaeraceae bacterium
GACCCCGGTTGTCGCGCAACTCACACCCGCCGGCTCCACGCTCGATCGCTCCGCCTGGCCGCGCATGACGGTTCGGCCGGAGGACGGAAGCGTTCGCCACTACCCCCTCTACTTCAAGGATTGCCCGGTCTGGGAGGAAGATCGCGGCTTTGAGGGCGACGCCCTGACCGATGCGCACATGGCCCTCGATCGCCACCAGCGCGAGACCTTCTCCGCCGCGAACCTCGCGGGCGTTTTCGTGCAGCCGGTCAAGTTCGGGACGGACACCGTCCTCGCCATCCCGAACATGGTCGTCAGCCCGCCCTGGAAGAACGTCTACTCGCCGTAATGCAGCCCGGATTCTTGAGTGAACCGAACCCGCCCCGCCTCCGGGGCGTTTTTGTTGTGTGATGCACACCCCCGCAACCAACCCTGTCGACGCCATGCCCGCATTCGACCTCTCCGGCCTGATCGCGCAGGCAGACGATCACGCCCCGGCCCTGATGCGCGAATACGTCAACCCCGCGCTCGCGAAGGTGCTGCGCATTCTGGGCTACGACATCCGCTTCACGCGCGGCCAGGGCGCGTACCTCTGGGATGACGCGGGAAACCGGTACCTCGACTGCCTGGGCGGGTACGCGGTCTTCAACGTCGGCAGAAATCACCCCGTCGTACGCGATGCGCTCAAGCAGGCGATGGAGGCGGACCTGCCCAACCTCATCAAGATGGGCGTGCCTCGATTGTCGGGTCTGCTCGCGAGCGAACTGGTCCGCCTCGCGCCACCGGGGCTGGAGCGCGTCTTCTTCTGCAACAGCGGCGCCGAAGGCGTCGAGACCGCCATCAAGTACGCCCGCGCCGCCACGGGCAGGAAGCGCATCCTCTACTGTGCCAAAGGTTTTCACGGGCTGTCGCTGGGCGCGCTGTCAGTCAACGGCGCGCCGGAGTTCCGCGAGGGTTTCGGCGAACTGCTGGCCGGTTGCGAGATGATTCCCTTCAACGATCCTTCCGCACTGGAGCGCGAGCTGGCGGGCGGTGATGTCGCGGCCTTTATCGTCGAGACGATCCAGGGTAAGGGCGTGAACATACCCCATGACGATTATCTCCCCGCCGCGTCGGCGCTGTGTCGAAAGCATGGCGCGCTTCTGGCCATCGATGAAGTCCAGACCGGCTTCGGCCGAACGGGCAGGATGTTCGCCTGCGAACACTGGAACATCGGGCCGGACATCCTCATCACCGCCAAGGGCCTGTCCGGCGGGTACGTGCCCGTGGGCGCGGTGCTGAGCAGGAAGTGGATCCACAACAAGGTCTTCTCCAGTCTCGACCGCTGCGTGGTTCACTCGACGACGTTCGGCGGAAACGACCTGGCGATGGCGGCCGGGCTGGCGACGCTCCACGTCCTGCGCGAGGAGAAGCTCGTCGAGAATGCGGCGGCGATGGGCGATCGTTTCCTGGAGGGTATGAGGCCGCTGGTTGAGAAGCACGACATGCTCAAAGCGGTGCGGGGCAGGGGGCTGATGCTGGCGATCGAGTTCGGCCCGCCGCGCGGATTGGCGCTCAAGGCCGGGTGGTCGCTCATTCACCGGATGGATCAGAGCCTCTTCTGCCAGGCGGTGCTGATCCCGCTCCTGAAGGACCATCACATCCTCGCGCAGGTGGCCGGGCATCACATGGACGTGATCAAGTTCATCCCGCCCTTGACGGTCACCGCGGACGACATCGACCACCTCGTTCAGTCCCTCGACACGGTCATCGCCGCGTGCCACCGCTTTCCAGGCCCGGCCTGGGAGATCGGCAAGCGCCTGGGCGCGCAGGCCATGAAGGCCGACCGCCAGCCGGCGGGGGTGTAGGTCCGGCTGTGCCGGACACCCGCACTTGGGGCACCGAGCGCCCTCACCCCCTCACCATCTTCACAATTCGCTCCGGAAGCTCCGGCGTCGCGCCCGACTGCGTCGCCACGTGCGCGCCCACCGCGTTGGCCAGGTCCGCGGCTTTCTGGAGCGGCAGGCGCAGCAGGTGTGAGGCG
>JBGTFI010000123.1:0-14258 GCA_041747335.1 Phycisphaeraceae bacterium
ACCACGGCGCCGTGGAGGTCCAGCAGCCTCAGGAGCTGCGGAATCGCCGTGATTTCATTGCTCTTGGCGTCCGTGGCGAGCTGGCCGAGCACCAGCTGGTTCGCCGAAGACCAGGCGCTGACCATGTGGATCGCCGCTTTCTTGCCGGTCTTGTCGAACGAGCGGCGCAGCGTCTTGCCGTCGATGGCGATGAGTTGGCCGCCGGTGACCTTCGCCAGGTGCGCCGTCCACCGCACGATCAGCCGTTCGAGTTCGTCGGGATCGAGCATCGAGAACACCCGGCCGAACGTGTCGTGCGAGGGGATGCCGTTGGACAGGTCCAGAAAGGTCTCGAGCCACTTGCGTTTGCTGTGGCCGAACATCGCCACCTGCGTCCATCCGTCGGCCCCGCAGATGACCGCGAGAATGGTGATGACGAAGATGGCTTCGAGGGAATGGGCCTTGGTCCGATCGATGCGTGGATCGGTCAGGCCGTCGAGGAAGGGAAGACGATCGCGCGGGACGTTGGCCTCCATGCCGAACTCCTTGAACAAAGGGGCTTGATGGAAGCGCGAGGCCTCGCGCGAAACGCTACGCGGTTACTGTAAAGCGCCACCGCCCGTGGCGCATGCCGAACAGATACTGAACTACATCTGCGGGGGACTTAAATACGATCGCCCTGCTGCTCAGTCGGACCCGCCTGACGATTGGCCTCAACCATCCTTATGGCCTGGGGCTTGCAGGTCTGTTCCGCTTGGAGTGGGACAACGATGGCCGCTTCGAGGGATCCGCAGCTTGCCCCTCTGGAGCGCCTCGGACCATCTCACCCCGCTTTGCGCGCGGCTTCACGCCGATCCGGGGTGGCCTTGTAGCCAGGATTCAGCTGACGTTCTCACTGCGCGTCACGACCCACTCGTATTTGCGTAGGCAGACCCCTCTACTTCATTCCGCGTCCATGGGGGGAAAAAGCAAAGGAAATTGTGCGCGGCGCTAGAAACCAGGGCCGCTTGCGCATTTCTCCTTCTGTCTGGCCCGAGGTGCTGGGCACTTGGTCCCCGCAGCCATCGTTGTGGCTTCTTGGTGGAGGTATGTCTCATGACGAGTCGTTCAGGTCATCAGTACACGTCCGCCCTTGAACCCACTAAGCGGCGCCAGCGAATGCTCGAAAGGTGTCTTGATCTTGCTGACCGATTCACCCTCAGGCAGTGGGAGACCATCGCGCTCTTCTATGGCGAGGGACTCTCGATCAGCGAGGTCGCCAAGCGATTGGGTGTTGGTCGCAGTGCCGTGGGTGCCCACTTGCGTCGGGTGGCGGAGCGTGTTCGCCGCGGTCGCACTTCGTCCTAGGCGCTTGAGGTGATTGGTGTGCACCGAGGTTGGAAGTCCATGGCCCGTGGGTCTCCCTGCCGCACCGTGCTTTCCGCCCCTCGTTCCTCGTTCGCTCTTGTCGAAGGCTCGGCTCGTGGCCGAACCGCAACTCAGACCAGGCCGCGGAGGTTCACAACATGTCCTGGAAGCAGCGCCTCACCGACCAACTGGCCGACGCCCTGCGGATGACGCTCAAGGTGTGCGCCTTCCTGAACCTCTTCGCCCTGAGCCTGCTCTCGGTGTGGTTTACCTGCAAGTTCGTTTGGTACTTCGCCCGCTGGCTCGACAACACACTTTTCGCAGCCCCCTGGGGCGCCCCGTGATGAATCCGGGCCTTACTTAAGGAGTTCCTCCCATGCCCCGCATTCGCGGCAAGCGAGCCGCCCGGATCGTACGCGACCCTGCCACCGGCAAGGACCGCGTGGTCCACGAGACCTTCGAGGGCGATGAACTTCACGGTGCCCACTGCCTCGACACCGACGGAGCCGAGATCATCCATCCCCTGGACTGCGGCTGCCTGGCCATGGCCGCGGGTCGTTGCCATCTCTGCCAGGCGCTTTCCTGTGCCCGATGTCACGGCCGCTGCCATCGGTGCCAGGTGCCCGTGTGCCTCGAACACTCGCGGTTTGGTCCCGACGAGACGGGCAACACCGTCCGCCTGTGCGGTCCCTGCCGCGACCACCTTCGGCGAACGCGCCGTCTGATCACCGGCTTCAAGGCGCTGTTGTCACCCTTCGTGAAGTGGGAGGATCATCATGGCGCGCCTTGACAAGGACGGACTGTCCAACTTTGACCGCGACCTGCTCTACGGTCTGGAGCATGGTCTGCTGGGCGATCCCTTCGGCCAATGGGCCAGGCTTGCTTGTGATGTGGGCCTGAAGGATTCGAAGATAGTGGAGGAGGTCGAATCCAGGGCACACCGCCACCGCCGTCATCTGGCCCTGCGGGGAGTGCCCTTTCCGGAGGTGCGGTTCGATCAAGGCGAGGTCGTCCTGGGTGTGGATCCAACCAGCAACAGCCGTCCGCTGGGTGTACGGCTGCGCACGTTCGCCGGCCATGCCCTGGTGATCGCGACCACGGGCGCCGGCAAGACGACCCGCAACTATTTTTTGGCCCTTCAGATGGGGAGGCTGGTACCCGCGGTATGGCTTTTCGATCTGCGTAAGCGCGAATGGAGCAAGTTGGTCTCATGCTTTGCGCGCCTGGGCAAGGAACTTCTCCTCGTGCCGGGCCGGGCTCTCAAGCTCAACCCCCTGCAGGTTCCCCACGCCGTGGACCCTGCCCAGTGGGCGGCGGTGTGCGCGGAGATGCTCACCAGCGTGCTGCGCCTGCCCCACCGCGCCAGTCGCATGATCCAAACGGTGATCTTCCACCTCTACCGGCAGTTCGGGGTGATCGATGGCGGTGCCTCGTACCCCACGCTATGGGATCTGTTTCAGGCGGTCAAGACCAAGCGGGATGCAAACCCCCAGAGCAGGCTGGCGGTGCTGGACAATCTTGAGCCGGTCCTCTTGTCGCTGGGGCCCGAGGTGCTGGGCTACCGGTTCGGCTGGCGAACGCACGACTTGGCGCGGTATGCGCTCGACTTTGAGCTGACGGGGCTCACGGAGACGGACCAGAACCTGCTTCTTAACACCCTGCTCCTGAGCGAGTTTACTTCCCGCGTGGCCCAGGGGCTTTCCAACGTGCCCCTGAACCTCTGGGTCTGCCTCGACGAAGCCCAGCGGCTGTGCGCAGCGGCCCCCCAAGGTGAGGGGAGCGTCATCACGGACCTGATCGGCCTGACGCGGGGGGTGGGCATTGGCCTGGACCTTTCGGCGCAGTCCACGCACGGGCTGGCGCCGCCGGTGCTCTCCAACACCAACATCAAGCAGATCGGCCGGTGCGGGAGCCTCACGGACATCCAGGCCATCGGCTCGTGCATGGGCCTGAGTTCTGAGCAGGTCCGCTTCATTCAGCAGAAGCTCGAGACCGGCTCGTTCGTCACCCAGCTCAGCGATGGCGCTCAGCGAGCCCCCTTCCTGTGCAGGGTCCCGCGGATGAACCTGAGTCAAGCCGGTGATAGTCCCGACCCTTCGCCGAACACCGACCTTGGACTCCTGAAGACCCTGCCCGCGGCGTCGGTGTGATCGCGCAACCCACTTATTTCATGGAATGGCGATCGATCATGACACCCAACCCGCGACAACCTGACACGGCGAAGCTCGGTCCCCTGGGCGCACTGCCCACCGAGCCGGCGGCCATCGGCGGCGACTGGTTCAACCCCAACAACCCCGCGCCATCGGCCGCCCAGGGAGACGGACGTTCCGGTGCCAAGCCAGGCGATCAACAGGCGCCCGTGGAAGGAATCCCTTCACCCAAGGCCGACAAGGCGCCCTCCAGCCGCGAACACCCGGAGATGCGATCGATCCAACCCGCTCAAGTGTCGGCGGGCGACCTCGCCACCGAGCACGAATACCGTCTGGCCAAGGCCATCGGCCGCGCCCCGCTTCTTCCTTCCTCCCAGTACGCGCTGCGGGCGAACATGAGCAGCAAGACCGCCGTCCGGGCGCGCGAGGGACTGGTGGCCAAGGGCCTGGTGCGCGAAAGAAAGAAAGAGCGCGCCGGCCGAGGAGGTAGAAGCCTGTTGCTCGAACTCACCGCCGAAGGCGTCCGCGCCCTGCACGCTTACGAAACCGCCGTACCCGACCTGGAGAACCTGGCATGAACGCCCTGTGGCTTACCATCCTGCTCATCCTCGCGCTGGCGACGATCCTGCCGATGCGCGGAGGCGCTTTTCATGAGCACCTCGCGCAGCGCGCCGCGGCTGTCTTTGAGTCTCACGGCCTGACCGTGCGCTTTGAGCACCCCCTGGTGCTACCCGGTGGCGGCACGAACTTCGTCGACCTGTGGGTCACCGGCCGGGGACTCGAGCTCATCGTCGAGGTCGAGACCACGCCCCGCTACGCCCTGACCAACCTAATCAAGGCCCAAGCGCTTGGACAACCCCTCTGGTTCGTCGTTCCAACCCGCGCCGTGCGCCAAGCCATCGCCACGCGCCTCCGCAAACACCATCCCAAGGGTCCCCCCATCGACCACCGATTGCTCCTGCCCGACGAAGTTGGTCCCACACTCACCCACACCCTTGCCCCCCCGGAAGCACAACCCCGGAATCAACCCCCGGAACCCCCGGAAGTAACCCCCCGAAGTCCTCTTCCGTCGCGGTAAAGCGGTCATCGTTGGCTGCCCAATCACACCCTCGCACCAAAAGGATTCCCCATGCAGATCAAGTGGAACAACCTCATCGCCCTGGGCCTTGTGCTGGCGACCGTCATCGTGCTGGTAAAGGCCCCGGCCCTGGTCGACCTGGCCCTCTTGCCGATCCGGTCGCTCACCGGCTCGGATGCGATACCGACCTCGCGATCCTCAGGCAGGAGTGCCACCCATGATGAACTGACCGCCGGGCTGATCGCCCTGTCCCTGATCTGCGTGACCATCGTCGGCGTGGCGCGGCTCCTGGTCGTCCACCACCGCCGCCGCGACGACTGAGCGTCTATCCCATTGCGCCGCACACGCGTCCCTTGCATCATCCACTCGACCAGCCCCATGACTTCCTCACCGAAAAGGAACCACACCATGAACCACATGAACCACCCGACCCAGACCGTCCACCGCACGGCCCCGCACAACTCTGTAATCACGACCACGCCCTCGCAGCGGTTGGACGCGCTGCCGGCACCGATTCCGAAGGCACAGCCACACTCCTCAGAACAGGTATGTACTCTCGCGAGCGTGGTTGTCCGACCGGCTCGGCGCTGCATGCCGATCCATCTGACCGCGGCGTTCGAGTTCGATCGCACTGAATCCAGCCTGGCGTTCGGCGAGGGTATCCACACCATCATGGAGATGTTCGCCGTCGAATTCGAGCAGCGCGTGGCCGAGATCACCACCTACGTGGGCAGTCACGGCGATGAAGACTATGGCGAGAAGCCCATTCTTCATCTCGAGGGCGGCTCGCTCGATGAGGCGGTCGCGGTGTGCCGGTCGATCGAGCTTGTCGGCGGTGGCGACCCCCCGGAAACCCACCTCGACGGAATCGATTTCCTCCTTCAGCGCGTCCCCTGGGCCCAGGACCTCTCCACCCGCAACGTGCTGATCGCCTTCCTCAACGCCGACACCAAGCCGGCCCGTTCGGGCAAGACGCCCCGGCAGCTGGGCCTGGAGATGCGCGACCTGGGCGTGATGCTCTTTCTGGTCTGCGAGCCCACCAGCGCCCTCGAAGCCCTGGCCGAAGCCGCCGCGGGCGTCGTCATCCCGATCTCCAACGATCCAGACCTTGGCGAACTGCGCCGCGCCGCGGCCGAGCTGTGCAAGAGCTTGACGGCCAGCCTCACCCAGGGCGGCACCCTGCCCATGACATTCCAGACATGAGCGCTGCGCGCTCGTCGTTCCAGCCCCGCACCGGCCGACCGCCAAGTGATCTGGGTTTCACCTTCTCCCCACCACCAACAGGAGTGTTCCATGGCCCCCCACCCCCAAACCCCCGGATTCCAGCTCCCTCGATCACCCCGGCGCCCCGCTCACGGCGATGGCGCGGCTCCATCACCGACCCGGGCGGCCGGCGCTGCGCTCCGCCCGGGCACCATCCAGACCCTGGTCGCGCCCCGGCACACGCGCTGCCAACCGCACTCCGCACGCCTTCGCGTGGTCCTGCTTCGTGATGCGTCCGGCTCCATGAAGGGCCAGAAGGCACGCGAGGCCTCCCAGGCCACCAACGCGCTCTACCACGAGCTGCGCCAGGTGCCCACGGGCGCCCAGGTGCGTTGCGGGGTGATTGACTTTAGCGACACGGCCATCTTGATCCAGTCGCTCACGTCGCTCGACGCCTGCCCGGTCCGCCTGGAAGACCTGCAGGCCGACGGCGGTACCAACATCACCGATGCGCTTCGCCTGGCTGGGCGAATCCTCACCGAGCCGCAAGACTGCCACGACGTCGTCATCCTCTTTAGTGACGGTGAGGACACCTGCGGCGATGCCCCGGATGACCCGATCGAAGCCGCGGCGGACCTCAAGCAGCGCGGCATCCTCCTGCTCACCGTCGCCTACGGTGACGACGCCGACCTGACAACACTCGAGGCCATCGCGACAAGCACGCGCCACTGCTACCGGCGCACCGTCGGCGCCGAGGCGCTCAAACAGTTCCTGGGCCACGTCGGTCGCACACTGACCCACACCATCCTCCACGGAACCGATCCCACCCAAACCCTCGCCAACCTCTAACCCCCCCCGCCCCCGGAAGTGCGACCCCGGAAGTGCGACCCCGGAAGCCCCCGGCAGTCCACAGAAGCCCAGCGATCCAAGTGAACACGTCCCGTCCCAATCACCACATGGAAAGTACGCAGCATGCCACGACTCCCATTGACGCCTCGGCAGGAAGGTTTTGTCAACGATCTGCTCGCGGATCGACTTGCGCACCCTCCGCCGTTGACCACCGCACGGCCGGCGAAGCGCGCAAGTTCACGCGCCCCGGCTCGTGAAGTGAGGGGTACCACGGCGCGGGCCAACGCCTCTAAACCGCCGCCCTCCACGGGGAAAAGCCTGAAGGTCGCAGCCCCCAGCCATCGCGCATCGCTCCTTGATCGCCTTGTCATCTGGTTCAGGAACTAAGGGCTGTTCTATCCCACATCCAAGGATCGATCCACATGGCCTTGAGCACCACGAACACATCGTCCCCCCACGCGCTGCCCCTCCAGCCGCCCGTCGCGTCCCACCATGACGGTCATCCAGGACCCGCGCGGCATGATTCAGCGGATGTGGCGGAGAGGACTTCCTCATGGAGCCGTACGACGGCGACAGACGACGCGGCGGGGAGGGACAACGCCGATCACACAGCGATCCCCGCGCCATCGCAGTTCACCCGACGCCTCATCCACGTCATCAACAACTTGGAGCCGCTGCGGCCCCTCACCGGACAGCAGTGCCCTTGGACGGCCGGGGCGGCAGTCCATCCCGGTCTCGTCCGTTCCCGCAACGAGGACTTCGCGGTGTCTTTCGCGATCGATCAGCTGACCGTGGGACTGGTCGCCGACGGCTGCGGGGGGATCCCGCATGGGCGCGAGGCCGCGTACAAGGCGGTGCGAGGCGCGAGCGTCAGCCTCGCGCGGCAGCTGGCATGGATTCCACGGTCCCAACAGCCGCCGGGCCTCTGTGGGGTGGCCCTGCAGGCGATCTACGAGGCCTCGGACACCCTGACAGACTTCGCCGAGTGCGCGGGGATCGATCCCGGAAGGTCTCTACGATGCACGCTTCTGGTCGTGCTGGTCACCGAGGACGAGGTCCATTACGCCTACCTTGGTGATGGCGCCATCCATCACTATCGCCCGTCGTCGGATGAGCTCACGACCCTCCTGACGCCGCAACGTGTCGAAGGCTACAGCAACGTCCTGACCGCGTCGCTCGGAGCACGGATCGAAGGTGAGCCGGTGCATGGCCGCATCGATCGAAGGCGCGGCGACTTTGTCTGGCTCAGCTCGGACGGTGTCGCCGACCGCACCGACCCCCATGTTCTGAGCCGGGCGCTAAACCAGGAAGCGATCCGAAGGGGCGGCGACCTCCAGGCCGTGGTCCAGGATCAGCTCGAAGCGTTCGCCCATTACCAGGATGAGGGCGGCCTGGTGTTTGACGACAACCTGTCGCTCGTCCTGATCGCCGACCCGGCCCCTGATCGAACCATCGAAGGGCCTCTGCGCGCCGTCAGGGATGGAGTCTGAACATGACCCACGACCCAATCCAAGTCCAAGGGCAGCAGTACCAGGTGCAGCGATCCCTCGGCCGCGGGGGGGAAGGGCAGGTGTTCGAGGTGCGATGCGAAAAGGGAACCACGGCGATCCTCAAGCGATTCCATGAGAGCGCTGACCGCGGTGGGCTTGAGCGGCTGGTGCGCCGCACCCGCTTCCTGGTCGATCAGCAACTTGAAGCGCGGTGCCCGCTGCTCACGCCCCCGCTGGTGATCGTTGAGCCCAAGGCCGGCCGCTCCTGGTGCGGCTACCTGTGCCGCTACCGTCCCGGATTGGCCCTGACGCAGCATCTTGAACAGCCCGCGGTCAACCTTCTGGAGCACCTGCTGGTGGCGATCGGGGTGGTGTGGATGGTCCATCGGCTGCACGATCGGGGCATCAGCCACGGGGACCTTCATCCGGGCAACGTGATCGTCGAGCGAGTGGGCGATCTCCTGGTCCCCTCGCTGATCGATCTTGACAACTTCAGCGCGCCGGGCACCGAGCCCCCCCGTGCATGGGGGGCTTTGCAGTACATGGCGCCTGAGCTGCGTGCGGCGTACCACTGCGGTCGCGCCGTGGCGCCGGACATCCTTGCGGACCTGTTTGCGCTGACCTGCCTGCTGCACGAACTTCTCCTGCTTCGCCACATCGCCAGCGACTTCCTTGCGGACCCAAGGCGGTTCGAAGCGGCCATGGTCAGCGGGACGTGGCACGAGGATCCAGCCCGGGGTGAGGTGGACGCCCAGACCGTCGGCGGATTGAGCAACCTGGTCCTCAGCGCCAACCTCGCACAGTTGTTTCGGCGGGGGGTGAGCGTGGATCCCCAGGTAAGGCCATCTGCCCAGGAATGGCTTAAGGCACTCCTTCGCGCGGCGGTGGAAGTCTACCTCTGCCCGGGTTGTGGGTACCCGACGCTGGTAGACGCCACCAAACGCGTCTGCCCTTGCTGTCGGCAGCCGTATCCGACGCTCACGCTCGTGTCCCGGTCGGGACGGAGGGTGCGAATCGATCGACCGGCTCTCGAGGTCGGGCGCAGGCAGTGGGAATCGCCGCGCGTGTCGGCGCGACACGCCGTGCTGCGTCGGATCGGACCCGAGACCTGGATCGAACCTTGCGGAAGCAACGGGACCTGGCGATGGCTCGACGGCTCGGGCTGGGAGCCCGTTCCACAGGGCGAGCGTCACCTGCTCGAGGAACACGACCGTGTACGAATGGCGGATGTGGAACTCACTGTTGAGCGGGCCTAGGAAGCGAACGACGCGACGGTGCTAATCCATAGGGAGCTGGCCCATGACGGATCTCGAACCCATTCATTCAATTGCCGACGATGAGCAGATCAGGGCGCTTGCTGGCCTCCTGGCCGAGGGGCTTTTACGCCTCGAATGCCGCCGTGGGGCCAAGAGCCAAGATACCGCGGATGAAGCCGATGCCCGGCCAGTCGCCGCCGAAGACGGTGTCGCCCCCCTGATCGAGACGCACTCATGACGGTGAACGCCACGCTCGGTGAGCGGGGCGCTCATGACTCTGACACGATTCATCACACAACCGGGCAACAACCGCCTCGCACCGTGGGACGCGGCGAGCCGGGGCCACTTCCGGGGGCGGGGTTTACTTCCGGGGGGGACTTGATGGATGTTCGAAGTCATGGATGACATGGTGGCTGGCGGTTGGACGCGACCGTTTGCGCGGACCGCCCGTGAGCGTGAACTGTTTGACGAACCGGTCTTCGGGCGCCGAGTGGCCTCGGGATCGAAAGCACAGAAAAAACGACCTGACCGGTGCGCTGACGGATCCGAGATTTCCCCCATGACGGACTTTGATCGACAGCTCGAAACGCTTCAGGCCCTCACGCCCAAGCAATTGCGTGAACGCTACACGCAGTTGACGGGGGACGTCATCCACTCCGGCAACAAGGTTGGACTCGTCAAACGCGTCGCCTGGCAACTGCAGGCCCAGGTCCAGGGCGACCTGAGCGCCCTGGCGCGACGCCGTGCCTTGGAACTGGCCGCCACCACCGCCATCCGCGAACTCCCCCCCCGGAAGTTACCCCCGCCCTCGGAAGCTCCCTCGAGAAGACCCGCTGGCGTCTCTCCGAACGATGCGCCGCCCCAGGAAGTAACCGAGGCATTGATGCATCACAGCAGCCACAGAAATGCTCAGCCTCCAAGCGTGTCACAGGCCGCCGCTTCCATGACCTCTGCCGCCGTCGCCGGCCGTACGGCCACGCACCGTGTGCGGTTTGCGGGGGACCCGCGTTTGCCGGCACCGGGCACGACGTTGACCCGCGTCTACAAGGGCAGGACCGTGAAGGTAAGGGTCCTGCCCGAGGGGTTCGAGTGGGAAGGCCGGCGATACCGGTCGCTCAGCGCCGTGGCCAAGGCGATCACCGGTTCCCACTGCAGCGGCTACACGTTCTTTGAGCTTACCGATCCGACGACCCGCAGGGACCGCCGGTGATGATCCAGTCGACCCCGACATCAAGGCCCGTGCGCTGCGCCATCTACACGCGTAAGAGCACCGACGAGAACCTCGGCCTGGCGTTCAACTCCCTCGACGCCCAGCGCGAGGCGGGCGAGTCGTTCATCGCCAGCCGTAAGCACGAGGGCTGGACGTGCCTGGCCCAGCGCTACGATGACGGGGGATACTCGGGCGGGAGCCTCGACCGGCCGGCGCTGCGCAGATTGCTTAGGGACATCGAAAACGGCCAGGTCGACTGCGTCGTCGTCTACAAGGTCGACCGGCTGTCGCGGTCCCTGGTACAGTTCGCCCGCATCCTGGACGTGTTCGAGCGGCATAGCGTAGTGTTTATTTCGGTCACGCAGCAGTTTAGCACCGCCGACTCGATGGGGCGGCTGACCCTCAACATGCTCCTGAGCTTCGCGCAGTTCGAGCGCGAGATGATCGCGGACCGGACCCGGGACAAGATCGCCGCCACGCGGCGCAGCGGGCGCTGGACCGGTGGCCGGCCCATCCTCGGCTACGACGTGGACCGCTCGCCCCAGGGATCGCGACTGGTGGTCAACCCGGACGAGGCCCAGCGCGTACGCCGCATCTTCGAGCTGTACCTTGAGCGAGGGTCGTTGCTCGCTGTAGCCCAGGAGCTCGAACGACTCGAGTGGCGAACCAAGCGGTACGCGACCCGCAAGGGCAGGGACGTGGGCGGCAAGCCCTTCAACAAGTGCTCGCTCCACAACCTGCTGACCAACCCGCTCTACGTCGGGCAGGTGCCCTACCACGACGAGCTCCACGATGGTGAGCACGAGGCGATCGTCGATCGCACACTGTGGCAGGAGGTTCAAACCCTGCTGCGCGGCAACAACCAAAGCGGGAGATTCCACGGGATCGAGTCATTGGAGAGTTCTCGGACGCAGGGGACCTTCCGGGGGCAGGGGGACTTCCGGGGCCGGGGGGACCTCCGGGGGCGGGGGAACTTCCGGGGGCGGTCGAGTGAGTTGTTGGCCGGATTGTTGCGGTGCGCCCATTGCGACTGCGCGATGTCGCCCACACACACCAAGCGCGGCAACAGGCGATATCGGTATTACGTTTGTGTGGCCGCTCAGCGGCGCGGGTGGAAGTCGTGTCCCACCAAGTCCGTCCCCGCATTCGAGATGGAGCGCTTCGTGGTGGACCAGGTGCGGGCGGTGGTGAGCGATCCAACCTTGCTGGAAGCGGCGATCGAAGAAGTAGTGGCGCGACGCGCCCAAGCCCAGGCCGAATTGAGGAAGGAGTACGCGCAGCGTCAGGCGGAACTGCGTGACGCCGCGAACCGAATGCGGTCACTTCTGGATGATGGGGCGGCTATGCCAGGGTCGCGGGAGGAACTTGGTCAGCTAAGGGCACAGATGGCCCAGGCTGAGCGTAGGATGCAGGCGATTGAACAGGAGATTGAGACACTCGATGACGCGGTCCCCGATCGCGAACGGGTCTTGGCGGTCCTGAGGGACTTTGACGCGGTTTGGGAGGCGATGGACTCAGCCCGCCGTCAGGCGATGCTGCACCTGCTGATTGATCGAATCGTCTACGACGGATCCCCGGAAAGCCAGGGTGTCGCGATCACCTACCGGCCTACGGCTCTTGGAGTCTTGGCGTGTCAGGGTTCCAATGAGCCCGCAGGATGAAGGAGTTGGTTATGCATGACCCTCGCGCCCATCATGGCGCCTGGACCGTCCATCACCCGGTGCGGTTTGGCACCACCACGCACGGCGCGAAGCGGATTCGGGGGATAGGACAGAAGGGCGGGCTGGGTGCTGAGCGGGATGCGGTTGGCCGGGTCGTTGAGGGCGCGCCGCCCGCGGGGCGGGTGCCAAGGGTGACCCGCTTGATGGCCCTGGCGGTTCAGTTTGAGTGCCTGCTGCGCGAGGGTGTGGTTCGTAACCAGGCCGAGCTCGCGGCACGGGCGGGGGTCAGCCGAGCGCGGGTGACCCAGATCATGAACTTCCGTTTACTCGCCCCCGACATTCAAGAAGCGATTCTGGCACTACCCCGCATCGAGAAGGGGCGTGACCGGCTGTGTGAGCGTGACCTGCGGCCGATCATGGCCGAGCTCCATTGGGACCGCCAGCGGTCCATGTGGGCAACACTCGTGACGCGGTGTCGACCGCAACCACCGGCTTGAGTGGGACGATGGGCGTACCGCCGTGGCCGTCGCGGGGCGGTCGAAGGTAAGGGGGCCAAAGCACGCGGCAAGACGCCGTCAAGAAGAATTGCAAGCGCCCACCACCGCGAGCACGATCAGCGGAAGGTTCGATGTGGGATCGCCGTGTGTCCGTTCGGGCCCAGGCTCACCGTCCATGGATCATTGGGGGCAGGATGCGGCGATGGCCAGAGCGCCTGGCCGACCCGCGGCGGATTTGTCCTGCGGTGCTTTGGAGTTCACGCCGTGCCCCACTCAAAGGCTGTCCATCCGTGTCCACCGATACCAGCCCCGAAGCTCGAGCTCCCGCGCCCAGGCGTCGGTGATCTTTCGGTCTCCCTCCACGCCGGTGTCGAGTGGCGTAGAGGTGACAGGCTCGAGCAGCTTCTGGGCAAGGTCGTAGCTGGGATGCTTACGCACCGCTCGACCCAAGGTAACATCCGCCAGGTCGCATGCGCCCTGGATGAAGGCGCTGTTCATCGTCGTGTCACAGCGATGGACGAACCGGGTGACATACTCCGAGGGACCCTCCTCGAGGGAATCCGCCAGCCGGAGCACCTTCTGACGGAGGTAGGCCCGCTGAAGCGGGGAGTGCTCGGGCAGACTACCTGCGATCTCGCGCTCGACGCGCAAATCCACCGGCAACGAGGTGACCTGGCGCAGCAGTTCCAGGGAAAGCAGCTTGGAGAGGTTCCTCAAGGGCTTGGCCCGTGGAGACTGGCCCAGGTTGCGGGCAAGCTCGTACTCCTCCTCCAGGGGAAGGTGAATATCCTGCCGGGTGGTGGGCATCAGCCGCGCCTTGGGGGGCGCCGACCACATACGTCTAATCTTGTAGGCGGCGTTGACCACGAAGTGGGACAGGTGCTCATGGTAGTCCTGCTGATAGAGAAGCATGTGGGTGTCGCGGCTAGGAGTGGCGTACTTGAGCTCGCAGCCGAAGGGGGCGCTGGTCAGCTGGCCGATGGCGAAGGAGTAGTCGCTCAGCGAAACGACCTCCTCGATGAGGTTGACGCAGTAGTCGGGCAGGTGAACGGGGATGCGCTCCATCATGAAGGATGAAAGGCGGCAGAGGTATTAAAGACTTGCACTGACTTACCCAGCCCGGGTCCGCCGGGGGCGTGACACCTCTATAAGCTCACAAGCTGTCCATCCTTCTCCAGCGATACCACCCGATCAAGTCCAGCTCGCGAGCCCAGGCGTCGACGACTTGGCGGTCGCCCGCCACGCCGGCTTCGAGCGGTGTTGAGGTGAGAGACTCAAGCAGCTCTTGGGCAGAGGCGTAGCTTGCATGCTCACGCACCGATCGGTCCGGGCTGACGCCGGTCAGGTCGGAAACCCCCTGGACAAACGCGCTGTTCATGGTCGTGCCGCAGCGATAGCCCGCATTTCTCACCGTGGGATTGAAAAAGGTCGGCCTTGCTGGCATAAGGGTGTTGTGCAACCAACCTTAGCGCCTGGCAAGGAGGCCGACCTGTGAGGACACAGTGTAACCAGCGAACGTTCTTCTTTCATCGTGCCCG
>JBGTFI010000124.1:0-1589 GCA_041747335.1 Phycisphaeraceae bacterium
ATCGCCCCACGCTCCACCGCCGCCACCTCCACCGGCGCCGGGCCGGAACGCGCCACCGGAGCCTGCTGCCGCTTCTGCTCCACCAGGCGCACGGTGATCCCCCACCCCAGCCCCGCGAGAACAAGCACCACCACAATCGCCAGAAAAATCTTCATATCGGCAGGTCGTCCGATCAAAGGCGCGGGCAGGAATGCGACGCCCCAGCCGTCCTCCACGACAGCCCGGACCACAACGCACTATACCCACCCCACGCCCCGCCATCCACCAAACCCGCACGCATGCGTACAGTCACGTCCAGCCGACAAGTGACGCCACCGGCGCCCGGCCCGCCCCACGCCGGCGGTACCCCACCCAGGCAGACCTCCAATAAACCTCAACAACTCAGGTTCCCCCACCCCCTGCCGATAGAATGAACACACGCCTGTCCCCACGCGGCAGGCTATCGGACCACCAGGCGGATTCCGATGCAACTGATCTGCAAGCAGTGCCACGCGACGATCCCGGCCGGCGATGTCAACCTCGACCGCGCGATCGCCAAGTGTGCCCGCTGCGACGCCGTCTTCTCCTTCGCTCATCAGCTCGCTCCCACGCCGCCAACCGCGCCGGCGCGCAACCGCGAAGTCCCCATGCCCAGACGCATCAGCGTCCTCGACCTGGGCGACCGCCTCACCATCACCCGCCGCTGGCGAAGCCTCGCCGTCCTCCCGCTCCTGCTGTTCTGCGCGGTCTGGGATGGATTCCTCATCGTCTGGTACTCCATCGCAAGCAACACGAACGGCCCGGCCATGATGTTCCTGTTTCCGCTGATCCACGTCGCGGTCGGCATCGCCATGACCTACTTCGCCCTGGCGCTCCTCCTCAACACCACCACCATCCAGGTGACGCCCGACTCGCTGGTTATCCGCCACGGCCCGCTCCCCTGGCCGGGAGCCAGAAGCCTCGATCCCGCCGCCCTCACCCAGCTCTACTGCCGGCAGAAAACCCGCCACGGCGAAAACGGCAGAGTCCATCACACCTACAGCCTCGTCGCGGACACCCTCGACGGCAAGACCGTCAAGCTCCTTACCGGGCTTGACCAGCCAGAACAGGCCATCTTCCTCGAACACCGCCTCGAACACTGGCTGGGCATCGAGGACAACCCCGTCCCCGGCGAATTCGTCGCCTGACTCCCCTTACCTCCCCCCGCCCCGCGCCGCTTGCCGCGCCTATAATTCGAGTGTAAAGGAGTGGCCATGGCGCTTTTCAATTTCCATCGCGTGCTGATCGGCGGGTACATCCTCTTCGACCTGTTCTTCACCATCCTCTGCCTGCGCCGATGGATGGACGCGGCAGACCCCATTCAACTCTACATGGCCCTGGGTTCGAGCTTCATCACCGCCGGGCTGATCGTCTACCTCGTCCACTTCAACAAACGCATGCGAATCCACAACCGAATCCTCCTCGAAGGGCCGCTCGCCGAAGGGTAGGCGCTGCCCGCGTCCGCACCGGCCGGCCGCCGCCTCATGATCGACACCCACTGCCATCTCACCTACCCGGACCTTGCGACTCAGATCGACCGCGTCATCCACGCCGCCCAGACGCGCGGCGTC
>JBGTFI010000125.1:0-7386 GCA_041747335.1 Phycisphaeraceae bacterium
CCGCCCAGATGCGGCGCTATCTCGCGGAGCATGGGGTGGTTTAGTTGGGTGTCCAAAGTCCAATGTCCAAAGTCCAAAGGCGGAGTTTCAAGTTACAAGTTGCTAGTTGCTAGTTGAGGAAAGAACTTGGGTTTGCCGACCTTCGACTCCTGACTCCCCACTCCTTCTCAACCATGAACCAATCCAGCGTCATGACGTTTCCCGCCATTGCCGTGCATCGTGTGGAGGTTCGGCCGAGTGGGGATCAGCCCGATCCTCGCGGTGAGAGCGCCTTGTCACTGGCGCGTGAGGCGCTAGGCCGGGTGGACGCGGTTCACAGCGCGACGGTTTACCTGATCGAAGCGCCCCTCGACGCCGACGCGCTTGGGCGCATCGCGTCGGAGCTTCTGGCCGACCCCGTCAGTCAGCGCCCTGCCGTCGGGATCGAACCCTCGCCGGACGGGCGGGTGATCGAAGTTCACTACAAGCCAGGGGTGATGGACCCAGTGGCGCAGTCCACCCGCGATGCGATCGTCGAGATGCTCCCGGAGCTTGATCCCGCCCAGATCGAGGTGCGCACGGCCGTGCGCTACGACTTCGTCGGGCTGGAGGCGTCGGAAGAAGCGCTGCGGGGGTTCGCCGAGCGGACGCTCGCCAATCCGGTGATCCAGGACATCCACGATCGGCCTTACCTGCCCGAGCGATTTCCTCATACGGCGGCGTATGAGCTTCGCATCACGCACGTCCCGTTGCGCGAGCTGGACGATGAGGCCCTTTCCCGCCTCTCGCGCGAGGCGCACCTGTTCCTGAGCCTCGATGAGATGCGCGCGGTTCGCGATCATTACCGGGCGCTGGATCGCGATCCGACAGACATCGAACTCGAAACCTTCGCCCAGACCTGGTCCGAGCACTGCGTCCACAAGACGCTCAAGTCGCGCATCCACTACCACCCCCCCCAGGGCGAGCCGTTCCTCCCCGGGCTGTCCAACGCGCAGGTCGCCGAGCGGCCGGGGCATGCACTCAATGAGGACGGTTCGGTCACGATCGACAACCTGCTCAGGAGCACCATCGCCGCGGCCACGCGCAGGCTCATGGAATCGCCGCCGCACGATGCGTTCTGCATCAGCGTGTTCGAGGACAACGCCGGAATCGTGCGCTTCGATGAGCAGTTCGGCGTGTGCATCAAGGTCGAGACGCACAACCACCCCTCGGCCATCGAACCCTACGGCGGGGCGGCCACGGGCATCGGCGGGTGCATCCGCGACATCATGGGCACGGGGCTGGCGGCGGCGCCGATCGCCAACACGGACGTGTTCTGCGTCGCACCGCCGGGGTGGGGGAGCGCGAGGAGACAGGAGACAGGAGACTGGAGACAGGAGGCAGGGGGATGCCCGTCTCCCGACTCCCGACCCCTTCCCAAGGGGGTGATTCATCCCCGCCGCATCCTTGAGCAGGTCGTCGCTGGTGTGCTGGACTACGGCAACCGCATGGGGATACCGACCGTCAACGGCGCGGTGTACTTTCACGAGGATTACCTGGGCAATCCGCTGGTGTTCGCGGGGTGCATCGGGCTGATTCCGCTGGACAAGGCCTTCGGCCATGCTCAGCAGGGCGATCACATCATCGTCCTGGGCGGCGCGACGGGGCGGGACGGCATCCATGGTGCGACGTTCTCGAGCGCCGAGCTGACGGACACGCACGCCGACGAGTTCGCCCACGCGGTGCAGATCGGCAACCCGATCACGCAGAAGAAGATGCTCGATGTCATCCTTCAGGCGCGCGATCTTCCCGGGGAGCAGGGCGGATGCCTCTACCGCGCGATCACCGACTGCGGCGCGGGCGGCCTGTCCAGCGCCGTGGGTGAGATGGGCGAGCGCGTGGGCGCGACGGTCCATCTGGAACGCGCGCCGCTGAAGTATCAGGGGCTTTCGTACACGGAGATCTGGATCAGCGAAGCTCAGGAGCGCATGGTGCTCGCGGTGCCGGCGGAGAACGTGGATCGGCTGCGGGCGATGTGCGAAGCGGAGGACGTGACGTTCCGCGATCTTGGCGAGTTCGGGCTGACGGATAGCGAAGGCCAACCGGAGCTGGCGCTTTTCTACGAGGGCGCGCAAGTCGGGCGGCTGTCGATGTCCTTCCTCCACGAGGGAATCCCCACACCCACGCGCCAGGCGGCGTGGCGACCTACGGGTGAGCGTGTGCCATCGGCTACGTCGCCGGTGGGTATGGATCTTCCGGGGGCGCTGCATGGGTTGCTCGCGCATCCGAACATCGCCTCGAAGCACTGGATCAGCCGCCAGTACGACCACGAGGTGCAGGGCGGGGCGGTGGTGCGGCCCCTGGTCGGCGCGGCGCAGGATGGCCCATCCGATGGGGCGGTGTTGCGTCCGCGGCTAAATAGCGAGCGGGCGATCGCGATCGGTTGCGGGTTGGCGCCGCAACTAAGCGAGGTCACGCCCGGCGGGGATTCGTACTGGATGGCGCTGGCTGCCATGGATGAGGCGGTGCGCAACCTGGTGTGCGTCGGGGCGGATCCGCATCAGATCGCGATCCTGGACAACTTCTGCTGGCCGGGGTGTGATGATCCGCACCGCCTGGCCTGCCTCGTCCGCGCCGCCGAGGCGTGCTACGACGGGGCGCTCGCCTACGGCACGCCGTTCGTTTCGGGGAAAGACTCCCTCAACAACCAGTTCACCACCGAAGATGGCAATGTCATCGCCATCCCCCCGACGCTTCTGATCACCGGCCTGGGCATCGTCCCCGAAGCGCGGCGGGCGCGGACGATGGACGCCAAGGCCGTGGGCAATGCGCTATTGATCGTCGGCGCGACGGACGGCCGAATGGGCGGCTCCCATTACGCGGCGATCGGGGGCGAAGTCGCCGATGCGCGGATTCCGTGCGTGGACCTCAAGGCCGGCCCGGCGAACGCGCGGGCCATTGCGAAACTGATCGAGAAGGGCTTTGTCGCGTCGGCGCACGATTGCAGCGACGGGGGACTTCTGGTCGCTGCGGCCGAGATGGCGTTCGCGGGGCGACTGGGGCTGGAACTCGATCTTTCCAACGTGCCCGCGGCCGATGCGCTCTCCGTGGAGGCCGCCTGCTTCTCGGAGACCCCCAGCCGATACCTTCTGGAAGTCGCACCCGACGATCTGGACGCGACCTGCCGGCTGCTGCGCGAGGCGGGCGTGCCGTTCGGTCAGATCGGGCGGTTTAGCGACAGCGGGCGACTGGCCGCGCGCACGGCCGGGCGCGGAAAGGTGATCGATGAACCGATCGAAAGTTTACTCAGAACCTGGAAAGGGACGCTGGACTGGTAGGTCCGGCTGTGCCGGACAATTCGAACGATTCATTAACCCCCAGGGCTACCCATGACCGACGCCGCCACCGAGAAGCTCGACTTCATCCGACAGATCATCCTCGAAGACCGCGCCGCCGGGAAGCACGGCGGGCAGGTCGTCACGCGTTTCCCGCCCGAACCCAACGGCTACCTCCACATCGGGCACGCCAAGTCGATCTGCCTCAACTTCGGCATCGCCGCGGAGTTCACCGGCCGCTGCCACCTGCGCTTCGACGACACCAACCCCACCAAGGAAGAACAGGAATATATCGACGCGATCAAGGAAGATGTCCGCTGGCTGGGCTTCGACTGGGGCGGGCACGAATACTACGCCTCGGACTACTTCGAACAGCTCTACGAATGGGCCGCCGAGCTCATCCGGGCCGGGAAGGCCTACGTGTGCGAGCTGAGCGCCGAAGAAACACGCAAGTACCGCGGCACGCTCCGCGAACCCGGCCGCGACAGCCCCTTCCGCAACCGCCCGGTGGACGAAAACCTCCAACTCTTCGAACGCATGCGCAAGGGCGATTTCCCCGATGGCAGCCGGACGCTGCGCGCGAAGATCGACATGGCCAGCACCAACCTCAACCTGCGCGATCCGGTCATGTATCGCATCCTCCACGCCCCCCACCCGCGCACGGGTGACGCCTGGTGCATCTACCCCATGTACGACTGGGCGCACGGCCAAAGCGACTCGATCGAGAACATCACCCACTCCATCTGCACCCTCGAGTTCGAGGACCATCGCCCGCTCTACGACTGGTTCGTCGAGCAGCTCGGCATTCATCATCCTCAACAGATCGAGTTCGCCCGCCTCAACCTCACCTACACCGTCATGAGCAAGCGTAAGCTGCTTGAGCTCGTGCGCGAAGGCCACGTCACCGGGTGGGACGATCCGCGGCCTGCGCCGCCGGGGATTCACCCCCGCCGCGATCCGCAACTTCTGCGCCCGCATCGGCGTGACCAAGTTCAACGGCACCACCGAGATCGCCCTGCTCGAACACTGCCTCCGTGAAGACCTCAACAAAAACGCCCCGCGCGTGATGGCGGTGCTCCGGCCGATCAAGGTCGTCATCGAGAATTACCCGCCCGGACAGGAAGAACACCTCGACGCCGTCAACAACCCCGAAGACCCCGCCGCCGGGACGCGCAAGATCCCCTTCTGCGGGGAACTGTACATCGAGCGCGAAGACTTCATGGAGAACCCCCCGCGCAAGTTCTTCCGCCTCGCTCCCGGGCAGGAAGTCCGCCTGCGTTACGCCTACTTCATCACCTGCAAGGAAGTCGTCAAGGATCCCGCCACCGGCGAGATTATCGAGCTGCGCTGCACCTACGACCCGGCGACGCGCGGCGGCGATGCCCCCGACGGCCGCAAGGTCAAGGGCACCCTCCACTGGGTCTCCGCCCGACACGCCCTCCCGGCCCAGGTGCGGCTGTACGATCACCTCTTCACCAGGGAAGACCCCGACGACGGGGCCGAGGGCGAAACCTACCGCGATCACCTCAATCCCAATTCGCTTGAAGTGGTCGAAGGGTGCTTCGTCGAGCCGTCGCTGGCGGATGCCGGGCCGGGGGTGACGTACCAGTTTGAGCGCACCGGCTACTTCTGCATCGACTCCAAAGACTCCCAACCGGGGGCGCTGGTGTTCAACCGGACGGTGGGATTACGCGACACGTGGGCGAAGGTGCGGCAGAGGGGGGATAGTTGACCATGTGGATGGAGATCCTCATCGCCGTGGCCATCAGTCTGGCAATTGGAGCGTCTCAGATTCGCAAACACTGGCTCAGGGCAGCGTTGGTGCGCCGTCTCGCAACCTTGGATGATCGGGAGTTACGGGCGCTGATCGAAGGCGACGATGCAAGCGTCATCGTAGCGGCTGTTTCCGAATTGCATCGACGTGGTGATGACATCAAGTTTGCGCTTCCGGTCGTCATCAACCTGGCGCTCTCAAAGGATCTTCTTGAGCGCATGCTGGGGAAGGGACTGTTGGATAAGGCTTATCCCACAATCGCGGAGAACGTGCGAGTCCTCAGCGGTCATCCTCGAAAGTACTCGGAGGAGGCCCGGGCCTACCTGCGCACATTGGCAGACGGGGAATCATATAACCGCTGAAGTGTAGAAAGGCGGGCGGCCGGGAAGGAGTCCGGCAGCCCGCCTGTCAGGAGGCCGTCCCCAGGTTCGGGGACGTTGGAAGGTAGAGGCGGAGAATAGGCGGCGGGTGTTAGGGCGCGGGCAGAAGTCGGTTTGGAATAGGTGAGGTCGTCCATAGGAAGGGTGCCATGGGCAAGGCTCTGCTTGCCCGTGAAACCCCGCGACCTCCGGAACCGCGTTTACCGCTCCCCGGCCCGCTCACCCTTCAGCGCCTCCAGCGCCCCGCGATACGGCGCCCCCCCAAGCTCCCAGTCGACCGTCTGCCGCAGCCCCCTCACACGTGTGGGGATCTGCTCCGCGTAGTCGCCCGTCACACGCATCAGGTAAAGCCGCCTGGTCCAGGCGTGCCACCACATCTCCGGCCGCTTCCCGCGCTCATCCGGCGCCAGCCCCGTGATCAGCGCATCATAGAGCGGCGCCGCCTTTGTCCGCAGCAATTCGTGATCGCCCCTCTCAAGCCCGCGCAGCAGATACGCTTCCGCCAGCTCGTGCATCACGTCCGCCTCCTTCGGAAACTTCTCGCGCAGCGGTTCGAGCAGCGCAGTCGCCCCCTCAAACTCACCCCGACCTCGCAGCGCCCGCGCCACCGCCACGTCGTGCGGCAGCATGTCCTGCCCGGTCAGCCCCAGCGCCGAAGCACGTTCCCGCAACAACGCAGCCAGCGCCTGCGCCGCATTCGCGACGGGCCTGGCCTCCTGCGCCGCGCGAGGGTTGAGCGGATCGAGCAGCCACCTGCCGTCGATCTGATCGAGACGGCGCTCGAGCTCGAAGAGAATCGACTGCGCCGCGGCCGCGCCCTTCTCCGGAAATCGTTCCATCATTCGGGCCGCGGTCGCGCCCACTCGATCGAACCAATCGGCCTCCAGCTCGATCCGCAGGCGCTTCTCCAGCCCCCGCGCGAGGATCGCGGGCGCATCCTCAAACGATCGTTCCAGCGGCTCCAGGACCGCGAGCGCATCCTCGTACCGCTGCTCGCGAAGAAGAAGCTCCGCGCGGAGCAGGTGGGCCGCGCCGATGGCTTCGAGGATGTCGCCCCTCTCGTCGCGCCCGGCGGCGGCAAGCCTCGCCCCGCCTTCCTGAAGCACCTGGCTTGCCATTTGCATCGACCTTCGCCGGATCTCCTGGCGGTCATCGCCCGCGCCGACAAGCCGCTCATAACAACGCAGCCGCAGGGATTGATACTGAGCCAGTCGCTCCCCGCGCGGATGGACCTCCTCAAGAAGCCCAAGCGCCTCCTCATAGCGACCCTCAGGCAGCAGCACCCGATGCGCATAGCGCAGGCGCTCAACATCCGCCAGGTCCGTGGTCGGGTAGTGCTTCCACAACACGGCCGCCGCATCGCGGTACGCGCCAAGAACCTCCGAACTCGCCCGCCCGCGGGCGTCTGCCTCGTGAAACGCCCCCACCGCCATGGCCATGCCCTGCTCGCCCAGACGGTGATGCGCCGCCGTCGCCGCCAATTCCGTCCAAAGCTCAATCGCCCGCGCCGTCTCGCCCGACTGACCGATCAAACCGGCCAGGTGCCACGCGAACGCCTCGTTGTACGTCGCCTCGAGGCGCACCGGCTCCGGAACCGCCTCGCGTTGTCGCAGTTCCGCCGTCCACTGTCGCGCCCGGTCGATCAATCCCCCTGCACGCTCAAGCCGCGCCTCGTCAGGCGCGTTCATCGCTTCGATCACCAGCGCCTGCGCCTCCTGCCGCGAGATCGTCGCCGCCGCGAGGACGACGAGGGCCGGTTGAGTGCCCATGTCGGCGTCTTCAGGCAGTCGTTCGACGAAACGCTCATACAGGTAGTCGCCTAAGGCGTGGGCGTGCCCGCCGAGCGCCGCATCCTCCAGGAGCTTGAGATACGGCTGATACGTCCCGTCAAGCGCCGCGGGCGACGGCGCATCGCCACCTCGTGCCGCCCGACGCACGA
>JBGTFI010000126.1:0-4255 GCA_041747335.1 Phycisphaeraceae bacterium
AGGTCGCCGCGACCGCATCGGGGTGGTGCGTCCTCTGGCGGGCGTAGACGTCCCTGGCCCGCTGGTTGTCGGCCGTCAGGCGGGCGCGGAAGATCAGGTCGGTCACGCGGTCGCGCACCTGGCGGCGCATGGCCGCGTAGAAGTTCGCGCCCTCGCGCTTGTACTCGATGCGCGGATCCTTCTCCGCATAGGCCTTGAGGCTCACCGCGCTCTTGAGCTGGTCCATCGCGTAAAGATGGTCCTTCCAGCTCTGGTCGAGAATCTGCAGCAGCACGTAACGCTCAAGCTGCGTCAGCTCCAGACGAAGCAGCGCCCTGCCCTTCTCCGTCAGCAGCTCGATGCGCTGCTCTTTGCTCATCGGGGCGATCTGCTCGGCCGTGGCACGCTGCGCCAGGTGCTCCCGGATCAGCTTCGCCAGCGCCTCAGGGTCCTCGTTCTCCTCGACCAGCTCCGTGGCAAGCTCCCGCATCCTGTCGCCCTCGACCCACTGCCGCGCTTCGGTGATGAGCTTTTCGTACAGCTCGTCGCGCGACAGGCGCGTGATCTCTTCGGGCGTCCACTCCAGCCCGTAGCGCTGGGCGCACCACTGGGAAAGCTCCTTGGCGGCCTGCTCAGCCTGCCCCTTGGCCGCGGCCTGGAAGGTCATCTCCACCGCGTACTCGATCGGGTAAATGACCTCACGCTCGTGGTAAGCCTCACTGGCGCGGTCGAGGATGTGGTCCACCACCTCCCGCCCGTCCATCTTTGCGAGAGCTTCGGGGTCGAGCTCCAGCTCGAACTTCTGCTTCGCCCAGTCGGCGAGCTGCCTCTGCGGATAGAGCGGATCGAGGAACTTGGCGATGCCCGTCAGGTCCTTCTTGCGGAAGTGCTCGATGGCCTCCTCGGTCATCTTCTCGCGCACCTCCTGGGGGGTCATCTTGCGCAGGCGGCTCTGGGGAAGGTCCACGCCGTAGCGGCTCATCGCCCAGGAGCTGAGGCTGCGCAGATCCCACTCGGCGGGGTCGAGTTCCCTGGGCATGTACTCGCCGATGGTGACCTCGATGGTGTGGCTGATTTCGGATTCGCCCTCGGCGCGGATCGTCTCCTCGAGTTCGTCGTACTCGCCGCTGCGCAGCTTGAACGCCTCGATGCCCACGTCCGCGACCTTGCTGCACCACTCGGCGAGCTGGTTGGGGACGTACTCCTCGTCGAGGAAACGGTTCACCGCGTCCTCGGTGCTCTCGGCGATGTACTCGAAGATCACCTTCTGGATGTCGCGCCCCTCGAGCACGTCCTGGCGCAGGCCGTAGAAGTCGTTGCGCTGGTGCTCCATGACCTCGTCGTATTCGAGGAGGTTCTTGCGGATCTCGTAGTTGCGCTCCTCGACCTTGCGCTGGGCGCGCTCCACCGAGCGGGTGATCCACTTGTGCTCGAGGGCGTCGCCCTCCTTCATGCCCAGCTTGGAGAGGGCCATCATGGTGGTCTTGCCCGCGAACATCTTCATCAGGTCGTCCTCGAGGCTGATGAAGAAGCGCGACGAACCCCTGTCCCCCTGCCGGCCGGATCGCCCGCGAAGCTGGTTGTCGATGCGCCGCGCCTCGTGGCGCTCCGTGCCGACGATGTGCAGCCCGCCCATCTCCTCGACGTGCTTGAACACGCGAAGCCGGTGCTGAAGGAAGCTCGGCTGCTCATCAAGCAGCGCCTCGCACTCCTGGGCGGAGAGTTTTTCGATGCGCCGGGGGTCCATGTAGCGCATCTGCGTGACCCAGTGGCGCAGCAGGCGGGTCTTGAGTCCGTCGAAGGCGGCTTCCTGCGCTTCCTGGGCCTTGAGCCCCAGCTCGCGCGTCGCCAGGTGGCGGTAGGCAAGCTCCGTGATCTCCTCATCGCTCATCTCCGCCCGCGCCTGCTTGGGCAGCACGTTGCGAAGCTGCCAGTGACGCACCAGCGCCTCGCGGTCGATCGGGGTGAGCTTGATGTCCGTGCCGCGTCCGGCCATGTTCGTGGCGATCATCACCGCGCCCAGCTCGCCGGCGTGGGCGACGATCATCGCCTCGCGCTCGTGCTGCTTGGCGTTGAGCACCTCGTGCTTGATCCCGTACTTGCGGGTGAGCTGCTGCGAGAGCATCTCGCTCTTCTCCACGCTCGTGGTGCCCACCAGCACCGGGCGGCCGATGTCGTGGACCTGCTTGATCTCATCCAGGATCGACTCCCACTTGTCCTTCCCGGCGATGAAAATGAGGTCGTCCATGTCCGCGCGCACCACCGGCACGTTCGTCGGGATGCACACCACGTCCAGACGGTAGATCTCGTTGAACTCCGTCGCCTCGGTGATCGCCGTGCCGGTCATGCCCGCAAGCCGCTTGTAGAGCTTGAAGTAGTTCTGGATGGTGACGGTGGCGAGCGTCTGCGTCTCCTGCTTGATCCTGACGTTCTCCTTCGCTTCGACCGCCTGGTGAAGCCCATCCGACCACTGCCTGCCGATCATCAGCCTGCCGGTGAACTCGTCCACAATGATGACCTCGCCGTTCTGAACCACGTACTCCTTGTCGCGCTGGTAGATCGCGTGGGCGCGCAGGGCGTTCTCCAGCAGGTGGGGGAAGTCCATGTTGTCCCCGACGTAGAACGACCCGATGTTGGCGACCTTCTGCGCCTCGGCCACGCCCTCGTGCGTCAGGTGCGAGGCCTTCTTCTCAGGCTCAACCTCGTAATACTGCGTGTGGCGGTCGCGCGCTTCCTCAATCCGGGGAAGCTCGGCCTCAAGCTCGGCCTTCTCCTTCTTCATCACGGGGACGCGGTCCTTGTCGCGCGTGTTGCGCATGTCGCCCTCGAGGGCCTTGATCTTGCGCTTGCACGCCTCGACCTTCTCGTTGGCGGCGTCCCACTCGCGCTGCCGCTGGATCAGGTGCCGCGCCACCTTGTCCGCCAGGTCGTAGCGCGGGGCGTCCTCGTGCGCCGGCCCGGAGATGATCAGCGGCGTGCGGGCCTCGTCGACGAGGATCGAGTCCACCTCGTCGATGATGCAGAAGTCCCTGCGCTTCTGCACCTGCTCACCCACCGTGTGCTTCATGTTGTCGCGCAGGTAGTCAAACCCGAACTCGCTGTTGGTCCCGTACACCACGTCGCAGAAGTACGCCTGCTGCTTGAGGCGCTCGTGCTGCATGTGGTACGGGTGAATCGCCCCGACGCTCAGCCCCAGCCAGTAGTAGAAGGGGAACACCCAGTCGCGGTCGCGCTGAACCAGGTAATCGTTCACCGTCACCACGTGGCACTGGAGCTTCTCCACGCACGCCACGTAGCACGCCAGCGGCGCGACGATCGTCTTGCCCTCGCCGGTCTTCATCTCCGCGATCTTGCCCTCGCCCAGCACCATCCCGCCGATGAGCTGGACATCGAACGGCCTTGCCCGAAACGGCGGGCGGCTCTTGGGGTAGAGCGCCCGCACCGCCTCGTAAAGCTCGTTGGGAATCTCCACCTGCATCCACCCAGGCGCCGGGGCGCCCCCGAGGATCGCCTGGGGTTCGAGGCCGTCGGCCTTGGCCTTGACCTCCCGGTACACGCTCTGCATGCCCTGCGGCAGCACGGAGGGGTCGAAGTTGTGAAGGGGGTTGAAGATGTTCCGGATGCCCACCGCGCGGTCCATCACCTCGCGCGCCGTGGCCATGACCCGCGGCATCAGGTCGGCGATCCGCGCGCCCTGGGCAAGCTCCTCGCGGAACAGTTTCGTCTTCTCACGCAGTTCACCGTCGGTGAGCTTGCGCGTTTCGCCCTCGACGGCGCTGATCTGAGCGACGCGGCGGGCATAGGCCTTGAGCATCCGCTCATTGCGTGAACCGAAGACTTTCGAGACGCTGTTTCGAATCAGGTTGACAACCATGATGGTCCTCTACAAGTTCTGACGGGCGGCCCAGGCTCGTGCATCGGGCGCGCTATCGGGGTTGGGCGCATGCGCCGAGCCCTGTGATGAATCGGCAAGTCCGCATCGCCCACCGCTCGCGGCGGGCGCTAAGCGACGCCAGGACAACAATGACGCTCACGGATGGATGGAAACCGCCGCGGCCGGAAAGGGAAAGCACACTTTCGAGATGCGGCGACGACGCTACAGAACGAGCGCGCGCGAAGGAGGGGGCAGGTCGATCAGCGCCTGACGCGGCGGGGAAGGGTCGGCTGGGCGTTCGTCGGGCGGAAGGGGGGTTGCACCCTGCTCGACCAGCCGGGCGATGCCCGGAGTTCCAGCCCAGGTGATCGCCGCGTGACCGGCGCCGTGCCGTCCGGTGGG
>JBGTFI010000127.1:0-2650 GCA_041747335.1 Phycisphaeraceae bacterium
CCGACCATTGTCCGGCGCGGGCTTCCGGGCGTGGCGGCGGCGAACGAGGAGGTGAACCTGTCGTTCCGGGTGTCGGGGCAGATCATCGTGCTGCCGGTGCGGATCGGGCAGGACGTCAAGAAGGGCGACCTGCTGGCGCAGATCGATCCCAATGACTACGAGATCAAGGTGCGGACGCTGGAAGCGGACCTGGCCTCGGTGAAGGCGACGGCCGATCAGCTCCGCATCGAGTGGGCGCGGCTTGTCGAGCTGCTCAAGACCAACTCGGCCACGCAGCTCGAGGTCGATCGCGCCAAGGCCAGTCTGGATCGGACCGTCGGTCAGATGGAGTCCGTGGATGCGAGCCTGCAGGCGGCGAAGGACAACGTGCGCTACACGACGCTCGAGGCGCCCTTCGAGGGCTCGATCGCGGCGAAATACGTGGAGAACTTCGAAACGGTGCAGTCGCAGCAGATTGTGTTGCGCCTGCTGGACACTTCCCGGGTCAAGATGACGGTGGACGTGCCGGAGCACCTGATCTCGAACGTCAAGTACGTCGAGACTGTGGATGTGACGTTTCAGGCGTTTCCCGGCAGGACGTTCGAGGCAAGCGTTCATGAGGTGGGGACGCAGGCCTCGGCGGTGACGCGAACCTACCCGGTGACGGTGGTCCTCGATCAACCCGAGGATGTGAAGATCCTTCCTGGCATGACGGGCACCGCGGTGGGCAAGGGAACGCTCCCGAGCGACGCGGTGGCCGGGGGAGTGGACGTGCCGGTCTCGGCGGTGTTCGACGATGACGGCAAACAGTACGTCTGGGTGATCGACGAGCAGACCAAGACCGTCAGCCGCCAGGAGGTGCAGCCGGGAGAGGTCAGCGAGTTCGGCCTCCGCGTCAGCGGGCTGGCGCCGGGCACGCTCATCGCCACGGCGGGCGTTCATTACCTCAGTGAAGGCCGGGAGGTGCGCATCCTTGATGAGGCGCGTGAAGGAGGCGAGTCTTGAACCTTGCCCGGATCGCGGTGGAGAAGCGGACGCTGACGACCGTCGCCACCATCATCCTGCTGGTGGCGGGCGCGGCATCGTACTTCGGGCTGGGGCAACTGGAGGATCCGGAGTTCACGATCAAGACGGCGGTGGTGGTGACGTCCTATCCGGGGGCGTCGCCGCGCGAGGTTGAGCTGGAGGTGACGGACCGGATCGAGCAGGCGATCCAGCAGATGCCTCAGGTCAAGGAGATCGAGTCCCACTCGCGGGCGGGATTCTCGCACATCAAGGTGGACATCCTGCCCAAGTACAAGTCGGATGATCTGCCCCAGGTGTGGGACGAGCTTCGGAGAAAGGTGAGCGATGCGCAACGGAACCTTCCTCCGGGGGCCGGTGAGCCGAAGGTGGTGGACGACTTCGGGGACGTGTACGGGTTCCTGCTGGCGGTGGTGGGCGACGGGTTCACCTACGCCGAGCTCGAGAAGCACGTCGACGCGGTCAAGAAGGAGCTGAGCCTGGTGACGGGCGTGGCCCGGGTGGAGCTGTGGGGTGTGCAGCCGCAGTGCGTGTACCTGGACGTGGCGCCCGCGCGGCTGGCGGGCGCGGGGGTGGGGGTGAAAGAGGTCGCCGCGACGCTCTCGCAGCAGAACACGGTGGTCGAGTCGGGCGCGGTGGAGGTGCAGAACGAGCGGCTGCGCATTGAGACGACGGGCATGTTCCAGTCGCCCCGGGACATCGCGGAGCTGATGGTGCGCGCCAGGCCTCTTGGCGCAAGCGAGGAGGCGACGCGGCTGATCCGCGTGGGGGATCTTGCGCGGGTCAGGCGGGGCTACAGCGAGCCGGCGACGGCGATCATGCGCTACAACGAGCTCCCGGCGATCGGGATGGCGATCTCGAACCAGCCGGGCGTGAATATCGTGGATGTCGGTCGAGCGCTGGAAAAACGGCTCGCCGAGCTCAAGGCCGACCTGCCGATCGGGATCGAAATCGAGAAGGTCTCCTGGCAGGCGGACCTGGTGGCCGAATCGATCCGCGGGTTCATGGTCAACCTCGGACAGGCGGTGGCGATCGTGGCGATCGTGCTGTGGGTGTCGATGGGGTTCCGCACCGCGTTCATCGTGGGGGTGACCGGGCTGATTTACGTCATCCTCATCACCTTCGTCTTCATGAAGGGCATGAACATCGACTTCCAGCGCATGTCGCTGGGGGCGCTGATCATCTCGATGGGCATGATGGTGGACAACGCCATCGTCGTGGTGGACGGCGTGGTGGTCCGCATGCAGCAGGGGATGGATCGGATGAAGGCGGCGATCGAGGCGGCGACGCAGCCGGCCGCCCCCCTGCTCGGGGCGACGCTGATCGCGGTGCTGGCGTTCTATCCGGTGGCGGCCTCGCCCGAGAGCGCCGGCGAGTACTGCGCATCGCTCTTCTCCGTGGTGGCGATCTCGCTGATGCTCAGTTGGGTGCTCTCGGTCACGGTCACGCCGGTGACGTGCATGGCCATGCTGCCGCAGCCGAAGGAAGGGGCCGGACAGGACGCCTACGGCGGGGCGATGTTCCGCGCCTTCCGGGGGATCCTGCGCGCGGCGATCCGCGTGCGGTGGCTGGTGCTTATCGTGTTCACCGCGCTGCTGGTGCTTTCGTTCATCGGGTTCGGCTTCGTGAACAAGATGTTCTTCCCCTC
>JBGTFI010000128.1:0-1516 GCA_041747335.1 Phycisphaeraceae bacterium
GCGCTGGTCACCAGCGCCGCGGACGTTCTGGACGCCCTGGGCGAGACGGGCAGCCTCCTGAAAGTCGGCATGACGGTGGAGCCGCGCAAAGAGGAGACCGGCGGCGCGGCCCTGGCGGTGCGGAACCTGACGGACACGCAGCGTAAGATCGTCGATGCGCTCGACGGCGAAGCGCTTGCGATGGATGAACTGGCGGCCCGAACGGGCATGGCGGTGCCGATGATCCAGGCGGACCTGACGATGCTGGAGATCCGCGGCGCGGTGACGCGGCAGAGCGGCAGGTTCGCGCGGAAGTAGCGCGGGGTGTGGGGTGTCGGGTGTGTGAAGCGGGGTGCCATGCCCTCGCGAAGCGTGGGCATGTGACGATCCATGGACCATTCACGATTCGAGCTCGAATGACACAATCAGCCAGCTTCTCAATCACGATGCGGCTCTACGACCTCACGACCGATGACGGGCGAAAGGCGCTCGATGCGCACCTCACCAAGCTGCGCTCGGCCGCATCGTCGGCCGGGGAACATGCGCGGGCGGCGGCCCAGATCATCGAGCGGGTGCGGTGGACCGGCGACGAGGCCATCGTCGCGGAGATGCGCCAGTGGACGGATCCGGACTTCACGGCCGACCGCATCCGCGTCGATCCGGATGACATCCGCCAGGCGCTCGAGCACGTCGAGGGCGAACTGCTGGCGACGATCGAGAAGGCGATCGAGCACGTGCGCAGGTATCAGGCGCACATCATGCCCCGGCCGATCGATCCGATCGAGATCGATGGCGCGCTGCTGGGGCTGCGATTCACGCCGGTCGACAGCGCTGGGCTGACGGTCCCCGGCGGGTCGGCGGTTCTGTTCTCGACGGTCATCATGCTCGCGGCCCCGGCGCTCGAGGCCGGCGTGCCCGCATCGCGCATCAGCGTGGTCAATCCCCCGCCCTATCGCAAGCCCGGTGAACCGGCGAGGGACATCTCTCCGATCGTGCTGGCCACCTGCGGCCTGCTGGGCATTGAAAAGGTCTACCGCATCGGCGGTCCCGCGGCCGTGGCGGCGCTGGCGTACGGAACCAAGTCCGTCGAACCGGTGGATCTGGTCGTCGGACCGGGACACCCGGTGGTGGCCGCGGCGCAGGGACTCGTGCGCGGGGTGGTGGGCACGGGCGACTTCTACGGCGCCAGCGAGATCGTGACCATCGCGGATGAAAGCGCGGATCCGCGGTTTATCGCAGCCGACCTCATCGCCCAGGCCGAACACGATCCGGGCAAGTGCTTTCTGGTCGCCTGGTCGCGCGAGGTGATCGAGAATGTTCAGCGGGAACTGGGCGAGATGATCCCCAGGCGGGCTCGTAAAGACGCGATCGAGACCGCGCTACGGCAGCAGTCGGCCGCGATCCTCGCCGCCGACCGGGCGCAGGCGATCGACGCGGCCAATCGCCTGGCGCCCGAACACCTGAACCTGGCGGTGGCGGACGCCGAAGCGATGCTCAGTGAGATCCGTCACGCCGGCGAAGTGTTCCTGGGGGATCG
>JBGTFI010000129.1:0-4681 GCA_041747335.1 Phycisphaeraceae bacterium
ACCGACCGCAACCCGCGCATGCCCGCGCCGCTGGCGGTGAACGGCCGGGTGTTCTCGCAGGGTCTTCTGCGCATGATCGCCCAGGACGCCTACAACGGGGCGATTTTGTGGTCGCTCGAGACGCCCGACTTCCAGCGCGTCAACATGCCGCGGGATGCCGGCAACTGGTGCGCGGATGAAGACTATATCTACGCCGCGGTGCTAGACCGCTGCTGGAAGATCGAAGCCTCCACCGGCAGACTTGTGGCCGCCTTCGACGTCGCCGACGAGCAGCGCGAGCACGACTACGAATGGGGCTACCTCGCCCGCGCCGAGGGGTTGCTCTACGGCAGCGCGGTGCGCGCCGGATCGCAGTACACCAACATCTTCGGCGGAGCCAACGAGGCCTGGGCGGACGCCAAGGCCGGGCCGATCACCTACAAGGTCTGCAGCGACTACCTCTTCGCCGCCGACCCCGTCACCGGAAAGCGCCTATGGCAGCGCGACAAGGGTGTGATCCTCAATGCCTCGATCACCATCGGCGACGGCCGGGTGTATTGCGCTGAAAACCGCCACAAGACGATCCAGGGCGTCAAGGAACGCCAGCTCGGCTCGCCGGAGCTGTGGCAGGAGCTTTACCTGGTGGCGCTGGATGCGAAGACGGGCGCGCTTCTGTGGGAGCAGCCGCTCGATGACATCGCCCCCGGCACGGTCGTGTTCTATCTCCAGCACACCGGCAACCGCGTGGTGATCCTCAGTTCGCACCAGAGCTACAACCTCTACGCTTTCGATGCACGCGACGGCGAACCGGCCTGGCGGGCCGAGCACCCCTGGCCGAGCGACCACCACGGCGGACACATGCAGCACCCGGCGATCGTCGCCGGAATGGTCTACGCCCGCCCGGTCGGGTACGACCTCGAAACCGGCAAGCCCATCCTCGACAAGGTTCCGCTGGGCGGGTGCGGGGTTTTCTCAGCCGCGGCCGGGGCGCTGATCTTCCGCGACAGCAACATCAATATGTGGGACGTCGTGACCCAGCGCAAGACCGACTGGCCACGCCTTCGCCCCGGGTGCTGGCTGAGCACCGTCGCCGCCGACGGCATGGTGCTCTCACCCGAAGGCGGAGGAGGGTGCTCCTGCGCCGGCTGGTTCGAGACCTCCCTGGGATTTATCGCGAGAGAGCAGTAGGCGAGGTTCTAGCTTGAGTGGGGCGGGCGTCCCGCCCGCCATCAGGCCGCAGGCCTGAAATGCGAGGAATTTGTGTCAGTGCTCCGCTGGAAACTTGCGGCTTCGCCGCAAAGGCGGGCGAGACGCCCGCCCCACCGTGATTGACTTAGGAATGAATCATGATGAATCGACTGACGAGCCTGACGACATTGACTGCCATGATTCTGGGCATCGTGCTAAGCCCCACCCGCGCCGACGACTGGCCCGCCTACCAGCACGACAACCACCGCAGCGGCGTCACCCCCGCGCGCCTGAGCTTCCCCCTGACGCAGGCGTGGGTCTACCAATCCCCCGCGCCGCCCGCCACCGCCTGGCCGGGGCCCGCGCCGTGGGATTCCTACGCGGGCAAGATCGGCCTGACCCCCATGCGCAACTTCGATGTCGCCTTCTTCGTCACCTCCGTCGGCGAGGATGTCTACTTCGGATCGAGCGTCGATGACGCCGTCCACTGCCTCGACGCCGCCACGGGCCAGGAAAAATGGGCCAGTTTCACCGACGGGCCGGTGCGCCTGCCGCCTTCCTACCACGATGGCAAGCTCTACTTCGGCTCGGATGATGGCCACGCCTACTGCATCAGCGCCGCGGATGGCTCGCTCATCTGGCGGCAGCGGGCCGCGCCCGATGACCGCCTCATCCCCCGCAACGGCAAGCTCACCAGCGCCTGGCCGGTGATGACCGGCGTGCTGGTCCATGACGGCAGGGCCTACTTCGGCGGATCGCTCATTCCGTGGGAAGAGACTTACCTCTGCGCCGTCGATGCCGAGACCGGATCGTTCGACCCCCCCGGTTGCTACCGCGTCACCCAGACGGGCATGACCCTCCAGGGCGCGCTGCTCGCCAGCGATGTCACGCTTTACCTGCCGCAGGGACGCCTGCCCCCCGCGCGGTTTGACCGGCAGACGGGCAAGTTCGCCGGGACCATCGGCGACCAGCGCCAGGGCGGCGTCTACGCCCTGCTCACCAGCGATTCAAGCCTCATCTACGGCCGGGGCGTCTACCGCGGCGGCGTGACGGAGAACAAGGAGACCGGCGATTCCAACACTTCCGGGGCTTCCGGGGCTTCCGGGGGGGGGGACACCATGATCAGCTATCAGGGCGGCAACTGTATGGTGGTCACGCGCAATCGCTCGTTCCTGATGACCGATGAGGAGATCAGCGCCCTGGACCGCGACACCTACGGCCGGCTGAGCGTGCAGCGACAGAAGCTCGAAGCCCGCCGCAACGAGCTGGCCAAGGAGTTCAAGGACGCCAAGGACAAAGGCCAGGAGGCGAAAGTCCAGACGCTCCAGCGCGACCTCGAAGACCTCGCCCGCGCGCTCGATGCCAACGCCGAGCGCCTCAAGCAATGCTTCCTCTGGAAAGTCCCGACCGACCTTCGCCACAGCATGATCCTCGCCGGCGACACCCTCATCGCCGGCGGCCAGGGCAAGGTCGCAGCCATCAACCTGGAGGACGGCCAAACGCTCTGGAGCGCCGAGATCGAAGGCGTCGCCCACGGCCTGGCCGCGGCGAACGGGAGGCTGTACGTGAGCACGGATAGGGGGTGGATTTATTGTTTCGGGGGGTAGGGCCGTTCTGGCATTGCCGCTACCTCCATGAGTTTGGATGGAGTTCTTGCAGCTATGGACACAAAAAAACGACTCAACCGAGAGGCAATGTTGGGCACTCTTGTTCACGCAAAAGTGATGATTGACTGCGTCATCGAGAAGATCCAATCAGGAGAGCTTGATGATTATGAAGCGATGGCGATGAGCCACGAGTTCTCTCCGATACTTCGCCAGCTCTGCCTCGCTTGGCACAGCAAGTGGATGACCGAGAAGGACATTGAAACTGGTGGCCAATCCCTGCATGATCGAATGGCTTCACTGGTCCCCAACTGGGGTCTTAATTTCGACAGATTGGTCGATGTTGACGAGCCACCGGAGTTCGACAGGAGGGATTTGTCCTGGTAGTCCCAGCCAGGTAGTCCGCGCACTTTGCCCGGCGATTGGGCGGTTGGAACTTGCCCATATCTCCCCCTTGCCCCCGCCCCATCCGTCACGTATACTCATTGTATATCCACCCGAAAGGATCTCCCATGCGCATCAGACTCTCCAAGTGGGGCAACAGCCTGGGTTTGCGGATGCCGCGGGAACTGGCGCGCAGGCTGGGGGTGGCCGAGGGAAGCCAAGTGGAGATGGAGGTCAGCCGGGGACGGCTGGTCATTTCCCCGGTCGAGGCTCGGCCTGACCTGGCGGAGCTGGTGGCGGGGATCACGCCGCAGAACCTGCACGGTGAGACGGCGGCTGGCCGGGCGGTCGGTGCGGAGGTCATAGACTGATGGCCTACGTGCCGCAGCGCGGGGATGTGGTCTGGATCGACTTCGACCCCCAGGCCGGGCGCGAGCAGGCGCGCCGCCGGCCGGCGCTGGTGCTTTCGCCCGCGATCTACAACGAAAAGACCTCGCTGTGCGTTGTCTGCCCCATGACCTCGCGCCTCAAGGGGTACCCCTTCGAGGTGGTGGTGTCGCGGAAGGAGCCCTCGGCGGTGCTGGCCGACCACGTCAAGAGCCTCGACTGGCGCGCCCGCCGGGCGGAGCACAAGGGCCGCGTCAGCGCGGCGGTGCTGGGAGAGGTGACGGCGAAGCTGGCGGCGCTGATCCTTCAGGAGGGGTGAAGGGTGTAGGCCGGGCACTTTGCCCGATGCTTGCACCCGCGATGGCGCAAGCTCTCTCACCCAAACACCTCTCCCGCACCGACGTGGCGTCAGCCCGGCCTGACTGACTTGGGTACATTGTGGTGGGCGATGCCCACCCTGCGCGCTCAACCCCCGTTCCCCGCCCCCCGACACCGGCCCCTCCCCATGCACACCCTCCTTGACGACCTTCACATCCCCTGCGAGTTCGAGGTTCCCCTCGCGCCCCTCACCTGGTACCGCGTCGGCGGGCCGGCCGACGTCCTGGCCCGGCCCTCCAGCACCCAACAGCTCTCCGCCCTGGCCAAACGCTGCCACGAGGGCGGCGTGAAGGTCCACGTCCTGGGAAGCGGCGCCAACCTCCTCGTGCCCGATGAGGGCGTCCGCGGTGTCGTGGTCAGGCTCGACGATCCGGCCTTCCGACAGATGCGCCTCGAGGAAAACACCGTCATCGCCGGGGCCGGGTACGACCTGGCTCGCCTCGTCCTCGACACCGCGCCCCGCGCCGGGCTGGGGGGCATCGAGTGCCTCGCGGGTATCCCCGCCTCCATCGGCGGAGCCGTGCGCATGAACGCCGGGGGAGCCTTCGGCGACATCGGCAAGAGCGTCAAACGCATCCAGGTCATGGACGCCGCCGGACAGGTCTATTACCGGAATCGGGAAGATCTGGTCTTTTCTTACCGCAAAACGAACATCGTCGCGAAGTACATTCTGGAGGTGGAACTCGAACTGACCCCCGAAGACCCCGAAGAGCTTCGCCGGCGCGTGAAGGAGATCTTCCTCTTCAAGAAGACCAGTCAGC